>JALYLW010000095.1 GCA_030774055.1 Acidobacteriota bacterium | reverse complement strand
CCTTTGACCTCATCGGTGGAAGAGCGGGGTTTCAACCCCGCGTAAAGAAACCGGCGCGAAGCGCCTTCCACACGCCCGTGGCCCGCGCGGGCGCGCTACGTTCCGGCCGCTTGCCGCTTCGCATGTTCGCGCACCGCTTCCCGCACCAGGCGCTCCACTACCTCGCGGGATACTCTGAACGCTGCCAGGCTACTTGCGACAGAATCGATGATCCTTCCTGCCTCCGCTTGGGCTGCGAGTACCCGCCCGACCAAGCCACTCTTTTCCAGTTCGTCCGCGCTGAATCGCTCTGCTGCCGCAAGCACATCGATCACCGCCGCATTCACCGGCAAGTCAGCCACTCGGCGCTCATGTGCGCGCACTTCGATCTCCGGGTGACGCAGAGTGAAGCTCTCGATCGATAGCTCGCCCATGCTGATCCTCATCCGCAAGCCATCCTTCGGAAACTTCCCGAGTGCGGATTCGAGCTTCCGTACCATCGGCAACGGCACTCGCGCTAGACCTGTGGCCTCTACCGTGGCCTCCACCGAGGTCGCGGAACCGGTACAGACGATTTCCAACTCGCCATCGCGAACGTCGAAGTCCACCACATCCAGCGCTCCGGCAGCGCCGCGGCCGGACAGGATCTGCCTCAACGCCTGCCGAAATTCCTTTGGGTTGACGATGAATTCCAAATGCATGGCTGACCTCGCTTCGTTGGCATTCCTTGAGGAGAGAGGGTCCCTTCCACACGCCCGTGGCCCGCGCGCAGCGAAGCGGAGCGCTGACTATTGCACTGTCGAAGCCGCTTCGGCTTTGTCCTTTGGCAGGCCCAGATCCGGCAGCCCCTTCACGATCTCCACCGTTTCCACACTCACCGCGACCACCTTCTTGATGAGCTTGTAGGTGTACTTCGGATCATCTTCGCGATTCGGATCATTCACGATTCCGCTGCGCTTGTCCGTGGACACCTGGTATTGGTCGACGATCCACTCCAGCGCCGACCGGTTCCCCAGCCGGTATTCATAGACCGCCGGCGGGATGTCGCCCAGCGTCAGGAATTCGTTGTAGATGAGCGTGGTCTTGTCCTTACTCAGCTTCATCCTCTCCACGCGCCAGTCGAGTTTTGCGCCCGCCTTCTCCGTCTCTTTCAGCTTCTTGTACTCCGGCTGGTCCTCGTAGTTTGCGTGGATCTCCATCAGCCGCTTGCCCGCCTTCACCAGCGCCCCGAACGATTCTTTCGGCGCGTATGGGACGCGTGGAATTTCGCGCTTCAGATTTGCGGCGTAACGCTCGCGGTACGCCGGATGGTGCAGCACAGCGTAGATATAGTGGAAGATGTCCCACTTCGTGATTGTCTTGTCGCGGTAGCGCGAACGGAATTCGTTCAGCGCCCAGTCCGTGATGTTCTCGCGCGCGACAACTTCCTGGTCAAAGGTATAGAACGGAAAGCATTGCGCAGCGTCAACCGAAACGAGGGCTAGATTTGGGATGCTGCAACTCGCGTATGTCCAAAATGGCGTTCGCGCCCCCGCGCTCGGAACACAGATGACCTGGTTAGCGACGGTATCTTCCGGGAAAAATGTCAGCTGCTGGTAAATCTCCTCATTGAACACTCGATCCGCAAAGACGAATTTCGAAGTAAATGGCCGATAGGTCGAGCGGCGAATTTTCGATTGTGAGAACTCCGCGTATCTCTCACGCTGTAGGTCTCGTTTTAGGTCCCGGCTCCAGCTAATACTTTCATCGTTGTATTTTACGAACTCGTCGACGTCTTTCGGTCTTCCAAGGCGAACCCATCTCCGCACCTCCGAGTTGTAGAACTCAACGGACTTCTCAATGTTTTCACCGACGACGGACGCCTTAAAGTTGTATGCCCACGCGTCTCGATTTGTGCTGAGGCCGAGGCCATAGGTCCTAAACGTCGCGCTTTGTGAGGCGTCTTTGGACCCCAGCGGTACCCCCGCATCAAAGTCGCTGAGCAGTCCTTCTGTTAACCACGAGAAACGTTGATCTGGATGCAGTTCCGCAAGCGGCGTAGTACGGAGCGATCCTAACTGCCGAAGCTGTTCTAGCTTTTGCTCGCGGCGCCAATCCAGGCCAGTGGCAAAATAGTGCACTCGGCCAAGCTCCGAACGCACTCTTCGTCTTACGAAAATGCCGATACAGACTCCGACCTGAATACCGAATACATTGTGCGTGGTTCCGGACAGCTTTGGATTCTTCCGTACATCGCCGCCGAGGTCGACAATGTAGATGTCATCAAACTCCTCGCACAAGTGCTTCCGGACACCGTCGAAGGCAAACTTATCGAGGTAGCTACTATTGGTGACAAATGCGACGACACCCTCGCTGCCTAGCCTGTCGCTGGCCCATCGGAACGCTCTGATGTATGCGTCGTTCAGCTTGGCAAGACTTGTGGCCTTCGAAGATCGGGAGTAGCTCTCAGAGACGCGGCGGTCCAGCGTTGGGTGTGGCCTGTTCTTATTGTTGTCGTTTTCATTTGCCTGCCCGACGTTGTATGGGGGATTGCCAACAATCACCTTGATTGGCGCGTGTTTTTGCCTCGCTACGCGCGCCGTATTCTCAGCGTTCATGAACCCTAGTCCGCCCTGGCTGCTCTCTGCGAGCTCGAATGTATCCACCAGGCAGATGCCTTCGAACGGTTCGTACTTCCCAGTTCTCTCGAAGTACTCATGTTCGATGTTCATGCTGGCGATGTAGTACGGGAGCAGCATGATCTCGTTGCACCACAGTTCATTCTTGTACTTTTGTTCGAGCGCGGTCGTCTTGATTTCTTTCATCACCCGCACCATGAAGCTGCCAGTGCCGACGAAGGGGTCGAGGACGTGTACGTTTTCGGCGCTCAGCGAGCGGTCGAACTCCTTTTCCAGGATCTCCTCTACGCTCCGCACCATGAACTCCACAATCTCCTGTGGCGTGTACACGATGCCCAGCGTGTCCGCCTCCCTCGCCGAATAACCTTGGAAGAAGCGCTCATAGACTGTGTTCAGGAAGCGCTGCCGCTCTTGCCAGTCGGCAGTGTGCTGCGCTGCCTTCTCGATGGCGTTATAGAAGTGGTCGAGCTGCGCCAGAAATTCATCGCGGCTGAAAGACTTGCTTGTCAGTGCCGCGATCACCTTCTCTATCTCCGCTGCGATAACGTTGCGCTTGCTGAAGTCGGGATTGTTGAAGATGCGCCGGAAGATGCGCTCTGTCAGCAGGTGCTGGATCAGCATCCGCTCCACCGCTTCTTCCGAGATGTTCGGATTGATTGCGACGCGGCAAACCTCCACAAATGCCGCAAACGCCTCTATGAACGAGTGGTTCTTAAGTTTCTGATCGTCGATGATCTTCTTTAGGCTTCCCGCGATCTCCGGAATGCGCTCCGAGAACTCATCCACCGCGTCCTGCCACTCGCTGATCTCCGGCTCTTCGAACTCGAAGAACGCCGTGAGCAGGTCAACCAATTCCTGTGGCTCTTCCAAGTCGAACTCGCGCCGCACCTTGCCGCGCTGCAGCAGCACGGCCCGCTTCGGCTCCTGGAAGATGATGTTGTTGGTCGGATAGCCCGCGTCCAGCTTCTTCTTGATCTCCTTGTCGAGATCGTCCGCCTCGTCCTTTGCCTCCCAAACGCCCCGCCGCAGCTTCGATAGATCCAACAGCGCAGCGTCCACCCGGATCGGATTCTTGCCCTTCCGCTCGATCGAGTACTGCGGCACGAATGTCCACTTGAATTGCTTGCCACAGAACTTCAGCAGGTCGGCGAACGCGTCCGCCACCGCGCCCTCATGGCTGATACTGAACTGCCCCAGCTGGTGGAGGGTTTCGTAGTACTTCTTGACCGGCGCGTGCGTGGCTTTGAGATTTAAGCGAGGCATCAGGTGCGCGTAGTCTAAACCACTTCAGCTCTACAACTATTTTCGCTATTTATTCACTTGCTACTTGACAGCTTCTTTTACATGAGATATTGTCGCATCAAGATATATCACTGAGAATACAAATGCCCTCGCATCAAGACTTTGCCCCTGAATCGGGTCTTCTAAAAGACTTAGCCGCGCGACCCGCGCAACCACCACAAAACAGAAAGACCGCCCACCGGGGAGGGGGTGGGGTATCCCGATTGACCCCTCAAGACAGGTCTCGCCGAGACCTCGCCAGGATCTCGCCGAGACCGGACCGGGATCGAACCGAGACCTTTCCCGCTAACTCATTGAAAGCATTCAGAACGTCCCCCGGGGGGAAGAGGGAAGGGCTCCCGCGCTGTCCGAGCTCATGTACCCGCTCACAACAGCACCTCGACGCGACTTCTTCCCCCCATCCGGGTTTTGGTTTGTTAGCCCCCTAAAAGAAATGCAAAACATGAAGGTCAGCCACCGATCGCGCCCGACTGGACTGCTGTCGTCTCTCTTCGCTTCGGCTCTGCTTATCGCAACGCTGAGTGCCCTGCTCACCGCGCAGGAGGAGCCCATTTCCACCATCTCCGTGAACGTCAAGGTGGTGAACGTGCTCGCGACCGTGCGCGACAAGCGCGGCAACATCATCAACTCGCTCAGCCAGGACGACTTCACCCTCCAGGAAGATGGACGTCCGCAGACCATCAAGTACTTCGCGCGCGAGACCGACCTGCCGCTATCGCTCGGCCTGCTGGTCGATACCAGCGGCAGCCAGTTGTCCGTCCTCGATCAGGAGATCAGCGCCAGCTCGGTCTTCGCCAACGACGTGCTGCGCGACGAAAAGGATTCCTCGTTCCTGCTGCACTTTGACGGCGAGGTGGAGTTGCTGCAGGACGTGACCACCTCGCGCGAGAGGATCGTCTCCGCGCTGCGCCTGTTGCAAGGACCGAGGCAGGACTATCAGCAGCAAGGTGGCAACCGCGGCGGATATGGCGGCGGCCGGCGTGGCGGATATGGCGGCGGCGGGCCTTATGGTGGTGGCGGATCAAGGGGCGGCGGCTCGAATGCCGGCACGCTTCTCTACGACGCTGTCTTTCTTGCCTCCGACGAAGTGATGCGCCCGCAGACGGGCCGTAAAGCCCTCATCGTGCTCACCGACGGCGTGGACCACGGCAGCAGACTCTCACTCGAGCGCGCCATTGAAAGCGCGCAGCGCGCCGACACCATGGTCTACACCATCTACTTCGAAGGCGAAGAAGGTGGCGGACGCGTCTCCATGAGTGGACCCTGGGGTGGCGGCGGACCCTGGGGCGGACGCCGCGGTGGCAACAGCTGGCCTTTCCCGCGCGGCGGTGGTTCTTCTGCTGACGGCAAGAAAGTTCTCGAACGCCTTTCGCGTGAGACCGGCGGACGCATGTTCGTGGTCTCTCGCAGTGAACCCATCGCGCAGATCTACCGCCAGATCCAGGATGAGCTCCGCAACCAGTACAACCTCGGCTACACGCCCGATCGCGCGGCGGGCGCCGCGGCTGAGTATCGCCACATCCAGGTAGCAACCAAGCGCAACGACCTTACCGTGCAGTACCGCGACGGCTACTACGCCTCGCGTCCGATCGCCGCCCAGCAGTAACCGCGCTACGGGTCAGGTGCACATCACCGCTTGGTTCGGCGGATCATGCCGGAGTCGACCGTCGCGCCGGTGCGCGAGATGGCCTGGAAATACAGGTCATCGCCCGCGACCTCGATCAGCATGAAGGAGCGGTCGCTATCGAATCCTTTGTCCGTGATGGCGGAGCGTGAGAGGTCTCCGTTACGCAACTGTCCCGAGGCGCCCTCGAGGAAGTAGTAGACCCCCTGTTGCGGGTGGATCCGCTCATACACATGGTCGTGTCCTGAGAACACCACGTCCACGCCATACTTGATGAAGAGCGGCTCCAGCAGCTGGCGTAGGTCCTTGGACGGGCCATGGAATCTCGCCGACGAATAGAGCGGATGATGGAAGTAGCAGATTTTCCAGTCGCTCTTGCCGGCATCTTTTAGCTGCGTCTCCAGCCACGCCAGCTGTTTCGGGTCCATGTAATTGCTGTCCAAAGCAAAGAAGCGAACGTTGCCCTTCTTGTAGGTGTAGTAGCTGTCGCCGTTCATATTGAAGGGTTTGTAGAAACGTTCGTTGCTGTTGTCGTGGTTCCCCAGCGACGCATAGAACTTCACGCCGGCATCCATCAGCGGTTTATAGGGCAACGTAAACTTGCGCTCAATATCGGCCGGTTTGTTGCCGCCATAGATGTTGTCGCCCAGCATGATCACGTAATCGAAAGGGAAGGTCTCGCGCGCCTTCACCATTCGTTGCGCCACTTCGTACTGCGGAGGGTCGCCCGTGCCCATGTCTCCGATCGCGGCAAAGCGGACCGAATCGGACTTGAGAGGCAGCTTGAAGTCGTCTGCCCCCAGGCTCGCCAGGAGCAGGGGGAGGATGCTGAGGAGAAGAAAAATGCGACGGCGCATGAGTTATCCCAACGTTCCAGGATTTACGGAATGACTTCGTGAAGCAGGTCGACCACCATATTCGCCTTCAAGTCGACCAGGACCAGATCGCGGCCCACGATCCGGTACGCCAGTTCCTCCGGGAGCAGTGGAAGCTTCTGCAACAGAGCGGGCGGGAAGGTTGTTTCGGCCTCGGCATCGGGGTAGTTGCCGTTCACCTTCAGGGGGACCGCCTTCGCGGTGCGTCTCTGCCGGTTGATGGAGCTTACCGTGGTGGTAACGGTGCCGGTTTTCGGATTCCGAAACACGCCGCGGATCACATGCCGAAACGCTTCGCGGCTGCGGTGCGTGAAAATGTCGCCAGGCTTGGCGTTGGGCCGCTTCTCGGCGAGCTTTCTTGCCAAAGCCTGCTGGTGGGCGGTGATCATCTCCGGCAGTGCTTCCTTGTCCTTCATCGCCGGCAGCTGCTTCTCGACCGCCTTGTGCAGCTTGAGATACTCGTTCACGCGCGCGGTGAATTCCTTGAAGCTGGCCGCGTCCTCGGCCTGTTCCTTGCTTGCGGCAGTGCCCTGCACCGCCGCTGCGCCGGCGACGGCAACGAACAGCGCCACCACGGCAAACCACAGGCGCGGGGATAGATTCTTCGCTCTCTTCGCTTTCATCGGCCCTCCTCGGCGGTACGTTCACCGCTCGTCTTCCGATTCCCAAGTACGATCCCAAGGGCGCTCTAGGCTTCCTTGGCTGCTTTCGCTTCCTTGGCGTCTTTGATGTCCTGCGCGCCTTGAGCAGCCTCAGACGCTTCCTTCACGGCTTCCTTCACCGCCTTCTTGACCGCCTTTTTCACAACCTTCTTCATCGTGTCCTTGACGCCAGTGTCGTGGAGCACGTCGTCACCAGCCTTATCGACCGCCATTCGCACCGCCTTCTTCACGCTGACGGCGAGTGGATCCAGTCCTTTCTCGAACACCTCGATCGCCTTATCCGCTTGCCTGTCCGTCAATCGCGCCTCCTTGGCATTGCAATCATCCTGCTCCTTGGCCGGAGCGGGCGCTTCCTTTTCACCTTTGGAGCCCCAGTCGCCCTCAAATGTCGCGAGCAGTTGTTTCACGGCCTTCGCATCCTGGATGATGAGACCGACTTCGCGTCTCGCGTCCAGCTCCGCCGTACGCAGGCTTTGGCTGCCCACGAACGCCTGCCGCCGGTCGCGGATGATGGTGCGCGTGTGCAGCCGTGTTCCGGCCAGCTTTTGCACGTCGAACGGCGGGTGCCCAGCCACCGACCCGATCACTTTGATCTCAACGCCCGCTTTCGCCCGTTCCTGCAGGAGGTGAAGCATTTCTTTATCCGAGATCTTGGGGTCGTAGATCAGCAATTGCTTCTTCGCTCGTTTCAGGAAAGTGCCCAGCGCCTGCCGCGAGTTCGCCGGACTCACCACAAACGTATCCGTCTTGGGCGTGTACCTTGTTCGCGTGCAGTCGGCGCCGAAAAGTCTTCCCGCTTCGCGTACCCAGTTGGCGCGGGTGGTCACCACGCCAAAGCCACGGCTGTGGTCGATATCCAGGCGCGTGAAATTGAAGGACAGCATGTACAGCACCTTCTGGTCGACCAGCATGTACTTGCCGTGATAGCGGATAAGGTCCTTGTCGGTGCGCGCAACCGTCATTCCGGCGGCGAGGCAGCGCAATTCCAGCATGCGCAACACCTTTTCGCCGCCGCGGTTAGCGAATGCGATGAGGGCCGTGACCTTCACACCCCGATCTGCGGCCGCCTTCAGCGCCGACTCCACATCTTTCCGGTCGAAGCGGAAGATGGCGATGCGGATACTTTTCTTCGCGCTCTTGATACCTGCCAGCAACGGCGCCACTCCGTCGCCAGGCTCGATGATCAGTTTCACTATCGCATCTCCATATTCATCATAGCGCCGCCAGTTCCGCGATCCTCTTCTGCACGGTCTGTGCGTACATCGTAACTTCTTCGTCCTTATAGCCGGCCGCGCGGAAGCAATCGCGGATCTGTTCCCCGGTAAGCTGCGAGAGTCTCTGCCCCAGCCATTTGGCGTCGGCGCGCGGAACGTGGGTCGTGACCTTCTCCATGTCGCCGCGAGCTCTGAGGGCGAAATCTACGAAGTCGGGGCCGGCTTTCTCGATGAATCGAGATTTCGCATAGTCCTTGGGGTTACTTTTGGAGCGCGACACCACCCCGCCCGTCTTCCCAAAGGTCGCGCCCAGATCGGTCAATGCGTACCTGCGTTCCGTCAGATTCACTACCTGGATCGTGTTGTTGCTGTCTTTCAGGTCCCAGTTGTTCAACAACGCCATCATCGCTCGCAATCCGCCGAACTCCTGCTGACTGAGGAACGGATTGGCCGACCATTTCCAGTTCCCGTCCTTCTTCACGTCGGTCAGCTTGCGTTCCAGGCGCGCCCGCTTGAACTTGCCCCCGGACGTACTGCCGCGGTGCAACTCCGGCACGTCGGACACTTTGAGTTCTGCCAGGTAATAATCCTCATCGACGAAATAGCCCGCGGCCCACAACAGGCGGCTGGCTGCGACCTCCGCCGGGGCCTCTTCGCCCAGCTTCACCTTCCAGTGCACGCCCTGGGCATCGACCACATCGAACTTCGGATTGCTGCCTGCCATGTCTTCTTTGACGAACTTGTACTTGGTGTCCGCCTTCGGCGCATGCCCTGCTCCCCCCGCGCCATAGAGCAGATTCAACGAGGCAACATCGCCCGGATCGCGCCAGATCAGCTCCGGCAGGTTGGCGGGATTCGCTGCGTCTTTGTCCTTATTGTTCTCCTGCGCGGTCAAGGGCGCAGCAAGCGCCATTAGCAGCAGCAGCATTGTGAGGTGCAGCTTGAATCTCTTTAGTTGCATAGCTATTGCCTCTTCCTGTTGTGAATGACTGCCGCGAATGACGATTGCGAATTGCTGTCGGCCATGGACCACTCGCCCCATCAGCCTACTTTCTTCGGAGCCTGGATTCTGTGCAGTTCTGCATACACACCTTTGCTCGCCAGAAGGGCCTCGTGCGTCCCTTGCTCCACCAGTTCGCAATCCTTGATCACGAAGATCACATCCGCGTGGCGGATGGTATCGAGATGATGTGCGATCACGACCGACGTTCTACCCTTCATCAGTTTGTCCAGGGCTTCGATCACCAATTGCTCGGATTCGGCATCCAGGCCCACCGTGGGCTCGTCCAGGATCAGGATCGGAGTATCGCGAATGACCGCCCGGGCGATCGCGATCCGCTGCCGTTGACCACCGGAGAGCGTCACGCCGCGTTCGCCCACCATGGTGTCGTAGCCGTCTGGCATCGCCTCGATGAATTCCTCTGCGTTCGCCAGCGCAGCCGCGCGCTTGATCTCCTTGGGTGAGGCGCCGGGTCTACCATAGGCGATGTTCTCCCAGATCGTGGCGCGGAACAGCAGGGTGTCTTGCAGGACGAAACTGATCTGATCGCGCACCGACTTCAGCCGGTAGCGCCGGATATTCATGCCATCGATCGCGACATGTCCGGAAACTGGGTCGTAGAAGCGCGGGATCAAGCCCACCAGCGTGGTCTTCCCCGTCCCCGAGGGACCGACGATCGCCGCCACCTGTCCGGCTTCGATCTTGAAACTGATGTCCTTGAGTACGGGCGTCTTTTCCTCGCCTCCGTAGTCAAAGCTCACATTCGCGAATTCGATCTGACCTTTGAACTTCGGGGCGTTGCGTGCCCCCGGGTCATCCTTCACCCGGCTCTCGATCTCCAGCACTTCCTGGATGCGCTCGTAGCCCACCGTCGCCTTCGAAATGGTGTCGGTCATCTTGGAGAGATCTCGCATCGGCTTGTACATCTTCCCCAGATACAGCAGGAAGACGATGAGCGTGCCGGTGGTGATCTGGTCCGCTAGCGCAAGCCTCGCTCCGTACCACAACACCAGGCACGTGCCGATGGCCACCAGCACCTCCACCACCGGTGCGAGCTTGGCCTTGACCCCGCGCGCCTGCAGTCCCGCCTCTACGTTCTCCAGACTCTCCGATTCGAATCGCTTCTGTTCGTAATCTTCCCGGGCAAACGCCTTGACCACGCGGATGGAGGTCAGCACCTCCTGCACCATGGAGAGCAGTTCGCCTTCCTTCTTCCGCACTGCGCGCGAGGCGCGCTTGATGCGCCGCGTGTAGGAATAGACCACGAAAAAAAGTACCGGCGAGATCGACAGCGCGATCAGGGTGAAGCGCCAGTTGAGGTAGAACATCACGCCGATCATGCCGAGCAGCGTCATCACGTTGACCAGGACGCCGAGCAGCGCCTGGTTGATGAAATTCTGCACGGCTTCGATGTCGCTGGTGATGCGCGTGATCAGGTCGCCGGTCCGCTTCTCATCGTGCTCGGCCAGCGAGAGCCTCTGGATATGGTGATACAGCGTCCGACGCAGGTCGTGGCCCACCCACTGGCTCACACTCGTCGTCAGGTACTTCTCGAAGAAGGAGCTCACGGCGCCCACGATCGCGATCACCGCCACCGCCGCCACCGCAAAGTTCAGGACGGCATATTGGTTCCCGCCGAACCAGTCTCTGATGACCTCGCCCAGCCATCCGGGAAGCTTCCCCGACTGCTGGATGTTGTCGACGACGATCTTGATGGGCCACGGCTCGAGGATGTCGGTGACCGATTCACCGATGATCGCGACCAGCGCGAGGGTCAGGGCCTTCCAGTGCGGACGCACCAATGCGATCACACTCAGCTTGCGTGAGTGGGGGGGCGCCACGGGTTTGTCAGCCGCGTTGGGCATATTTCGCGCGGCACCGGGGACGGCGCTCTGGTCATCTTCAACAACTAATGCTTTTTCAGGGCTCATGTTCTCGCGCGCGCACACCGGCTGCGAAGCCGTTGGCGACGGTCGTTGGATCCAGGCACTCCTACCAATACTCGACCATGCACCGGCTAAAGGGTGGTCAGTATTGCTCAGTTAGATGCGCGGTATGCTGTTGCTGGCCGCCTGACTGAACCGAGCTGCGCCTTTTTAGGGCAACGGCGTCGCGCCGTGGTCAAAAAGAGGCAGACAGTCCTTCCAGCGCCGCCCATCCTTATTGGGAGGAAGCCCATGAAACGAGCCCGTGCAGCACACCGCGAGGATGTCCTCTCGCCCGCGAGATTCCAACTCGGCGTATCGAAGGAGAAGTCATGAAAAAGCTTGCATTGTCTGTGGCCATGCTCACGTTGCTTGCCGTTGGGATCCTCTCTGGATGCTCCAGCACGACGGCATCACCTGAAGTTTCCGACGGTATCCGCAAAGCGCTCGATCAGGCAGGTTTCAAGGATGTGACCGTCAGTCAGGATCGCGACAAAGGCGTCGTGACCCTTGGGGGACAAGTCGCCAGTGAGGACGAGAAGGCGAGGGCCGAATCCATTGCCCGGTCGATGGCGGGCTCGCAGGTCGTCGCGGACCAGATCGCCGTGATCCCTCCGGGCGTCGAGAAAGAAGCCAAGACCGTGAACTCCGAGTTGGACAAGGGCATCGAGCACAATCTAGACGCTGCCCTGATCGTGAACAAGATGCACGACGCCGTGAAATACACGGTCAAGAACGCGGTGGTCACGCTGAGCGGAGAAGTGAACTCGCAGGCGAAGCGCGACGCAGCCGAGAAGGTGGCGATGGGCGTGCCCTACGTCAAGCAGGTCGTGAATAATCTGCAGGTCAAGGATCAGAAGGCTACGTCTACGCAATAGCAACTGCGAAGATCAGACACCAGGAAAAGAAGTCGCACATGGCCAAGATCATCAATACTGCGTTACCGAGACTGCGCAAAGCTGCGCAAGCGCCCAAGGCACATCCCGGGGCGGCTGCTGACTCAGACCGTGCCAGGAGACCCCCACTTGCTGACCCTCCGGCCACTGGCCAGGAACTGAACCCCGGCGATCGCGTCGAGGGTCTGGGTGATTTCGGAATACCCTCGGGAGAGACCGGCACAGTTGAGCGAGCGAATGAAGATGACGCGGTCGTCAAATGGGATGGTGACGGCCGCATGCGGGTCCATCAGCCGACGCTGAAGAAGATCTAGCCCACACCGGCCGGGCCCGGTTATGCCTTTGCCGCGACATCGCTCAGCGGCCTCCGTTTGCAATCACGGGTGGAGTCGTGTCCCTCAGCTGAAACAAGCTTGGTGGCCCGCACCAGGGCGAACACCTTGCGAAACTCGTCGAGCCTGAAACGCGCTGGTCTACGGCGTCAGCGATTCATATAATCGGTCCACACGGGAGGTCCACGTCATGAAGCGAACCGGCACATGGATTCTTCCGTTCGCGCTGCTAGCGCTGGCGGTGCAGGCGGACGATCGGCCCGCCGCCGGTCAGTCCGGACCACACCGTCCGCGCGTGATCGTCGTCGGCGTCAACGGCGCTGAGTTGGACATCATCCGTCCGCTGCTCGTGCGCGGCGAGATGCCTAACTTGAAGAAGGTCATCGACAACGGTGTCTCCGGCCGGCTCAAAACAGTCGGGGCGCCCAACTGCCCTAAGGTCTACACCACCTTCGCCACCAGCGCGCCGCCGGAGGAGCATGGCATCACCGGCTTCCTGGTTGGTGGGATCACCGCCAACACGCACATGCTGAAACGCGAGCCGTTCTGGTCCATCTTGTCCAAGCAGGGCGTGACTGTCGGCATGGCCAACGTTCCGGCGACGTTCCCCGTGATGCCGGTGAACGGGTACATGGTCAGCGGGATGCTGACGCGCGGCAAGGGTTGCGAAGATGGCGTGTTGTGCGCGCCCAAGCTCTCCGAGGTTCAGGGCGGCGACGCGGTGTATCCGAAGGAGATGGTGGCGGAACTGGAGGCGAACGTCGGCGACTTTCTGATCGACTGCTCGCGCATGCCGTCGAGCGCGCAGATCAACGGCAACGAAGCCAAGGTCGTCCACGAGTGGCTGGCGGGAGTGCAGAAGATCCGCGACCAGCAGATGAAGCTGTTCGATTACCTGTTGAGCAAGCATCCCACCGACTTCACCATGATGGTGCAGTCCTGCGAGGACCGCGTGGGACATTGGCTCTATCCCATCCAGCCGTTCCATGCCGGCTACAACCCGAAGGTCGCGAATGTCGATGTGGATGCGTTCCCCGCCCAGTATCGCGCCTTCGACCGCGTGCTCGGTACCATCCTGAAGCACGTGGACGAGAACACGACGCTGCTGATCATCTCCGATCATGGCATCAAGCCGTTGCGCTATACCGAGCCGCCGCATGCGCACATGGACCATGCCGGCACCACCCCGGTGATCGCCAAGCACGACTACGAGGATGGCGACGAGGTGCCGGGAGCGTTCTTTGCGATGGGGCCCGGCATCAAGAAGGGCGTGCAGTTCTACGGGATGCCGTTCAGCGTGTATGACATCGCGCCGACGGTGCTGCATCTCTACGGCATCAACGCGCCGGCGCAGATGAAAGGGCGCTTCCTCACCGAGATCTTCGAGGGCAGTCCCGACAAGAACGCGGTGAAGGCCGCGATCGTCCACTGATTTTCGTCCCCTGATCGCGGCGCGCTCCGCTCAGTCCCGGGGAGGCTTGCCCTTGGAACCCATGTTCACGGAACCCTGGGTGCGCAGCCTGCTCGCGCGCGCTTCTGCCTGTTGCGCCAGGACCGGTTTCGCGTGCGCGCGATATACGCGGCCCAGCTCGTCGTAGATCGATGCATCGCGCGGCGCCAGTCGCGCGGCTTCGTCCAAGGCCGCCAGCGCCCCGTCGTAGTCCTTCTTCAGGAACCGCACCGAGCCCAACTGCTTGCGCGCGCCAGCATCCCGTGGCTCCAGCAGGATGGCGGCCTCGAGTTGATCCTCGGCGGCAGCGAGGTCGCCGAGATGGGTGCAGGTGGAAGCCAGCAGTATCCTCGCCTCGAACTGGCCGGAACGGAGCTTGAGGCTCGACTCCAGCGCTTGCCGGGCCTGACCGTATTCCCCGAGCTGGTACAGAGCGCGGCCGAGAGACCAGGCGGCGCCGGCATCGTCGGGGCGAACCTCGCGCGCACGCGCCAGTAACCCGGCCGCTTCGCGGTGATTCCCCGCCCGCAGTTCCAGGTCGCCGTACTGAAGCAATCCTGTCGGCGAGCTCGGATCGAGTTCCAGCACCTTGTGCAGCGCAGCGCGTGTCGCCGCGAGGTTGCCATCTTCGTCTGCCAGCATGGCGCGGTGCAGCAGGTTCTGCTCCGCGATCTTGTCTTTCGGGTCGGGCAGGAGCGAGCCCGGGTTCGCTGTGGTCACCCCGGGGTCGTTCCCCAGGTAGCCGAGTGCCCGCAACTCGGCCACGGTCGCCGGCGGCACGGCCGACGCTTGCGCTGCGCCCGGGCGCAGATCCGCATCCGCCAGCACTTTCCGCAGTCGCTGTACCTCGGGCACCCAAGGCTGGTAGATATTTATCGATTCGCCGCGGTCCGCGTTCAGGTCGTAAAGCTCGGGACGCGGCGCCTCGATGTATTTGAAGGCGCCCGAACGGACGGAGCGCAGCGGCGCCCAACCAAAGCGCAGCGGATAATCGGTCTCGCCGAGAGCAACGCGATCCACCGCGCCGTGTGCCGACCAGAACGGCCGAAGTGTGGCGCCTTCGAATTGACTTGTGACCGGAAGCTGCAGCACGTCGACCAGCGTAGGGACTATGTCGATGGTGCGCACTTGAGCAGCGATGACGGCGCCGCTGCTCTCGTGCCGCGACAGCTTCACGATGAGCGGCACGTGCAGGGTGGAGTCGTAGAGGAAGATGCCGTGCGTATCTTCGCCGTGTTCGCCCAGGCCTTCACCGTGGTCTCCGACCACGATGATGATCGCGTCCCGGTAGAGACCGCGCCGGTCGAGGAAGCGGAGGAACTCCGCGAGGGCGGAATCGGCATAGGCGATCTCACCGTCATAAGGACGGTCACGGTAACGCGCCAAATATGGCGGCGGCGGGTCGTAGGGATCGTGCGGATCGTAGAGATGCACCCACGCGAAGCGTGGTCCGCGAGCTTGAGCAATCCACTGCTCGGCGCGTTGGACGACGGTCATGCCGCGTCGCTCGACGCGGCCATAGCGGGACTTGCCGGCAGGTCTTCCCGGGAAATTGAAATAGAAGTCAAAACCGCGGTCGAAGCCGGGCGCTAGCGTGCGGCTGTCCAGGATCACCGCCCCGATGAAGGCGGCGGTGTGATAGCCGGCGCCGTGCAGCATCTCAGCCAGGGTCGGCCTGCCGGAACGCAGCGGGACGGCAAAGTCGGTCACGCCGTGTGTGCTCGGCATGAGTCCGGTCAGGATGCTGGCGTGCGAGCTGTTGGTGATGGGGCTGGGAGTAAACGCTTGTGCGAAACGCAGCCCATCCTTGCACAGGCGATCCAGCGCTGGAGTCTGCACTCGAGTGTCGCCATAGCAACCGACGTGGTCGGCGCGCAGCGTGTCGATGGTGACAAGATAGACGTCGGGCAGGCGTTTCGACTGCGCCCCTGCGGTCGCGGTCCACAAGATCAGGGAGAGGATGGCGAGGCGACGGACTCCCATGCTCGGCAGCCTAGCACAGCGTCCGCCCGGGACCGCGCGGCAGGCGGGTATTTGCGGCATATATAATCGCGGTCCAGCGATGCCTACGAGACCCCGTCATCCCCTTGCGCGCGCCCTGACGCCACGCCAACGACTGCCGTTGCTCAGGTTTGTAGTGCTGCTTCTGTTCCTCACCACCGGAGCGTGGTCGGCGGGGCCGCCACCGAACGTGGTCCTGATCACGATCGATACCCTGCGTGCCGACCATCTCGGCTGCTACGGGTACAAGGCCATCAGAACGCCCAACATCGACGCGCTCGCCAAAGAGGGCGTCCGCTTCGAGCGGGCGTTCACGCCCGTCCCCATCACTCTTCCGGCACATTCCGCGCTGCTGACCGGCACTTATCCGACCACGAATGGGATGCACGACTTCAGCGGCAACAAGCTGAGCGCGCAGCAACCCACGCTGGCCAAAGTGCTGCGCCAAGCGGGCTATAGGACGGGCGCGGTGGTGGGTTCCGCGGTGCTGGATTCGCGCTTCGGCCTCGACCAGGGCTTCGATCTTTACTACGACCACTTCGATTTCAACCGGCTGCTCGAAACCAACATCGACGAGATGGAGCGCCCCGGCAACGAGGTGGTCGATAAGGCGCTCGCCTGGCTGGACAAGAACGGCGCCCAGCGTTTTCTTCTGTGGGTCCACATCTACGATCCACATTACCCGTATCGTCCACCCTCCCCGTTCCGCGAGCAGTACAAGTCGAACCCTTATGACGGCGAGATCGCGTTCGCCGACGCGCAGGTCGGGCGGCTGGTGAGCGCGCTCAAGCGGAAGGACCTGTACCAGCGCACCATGATCGTGCTGCTTGGCGACCACGGAGAAGGCTTGGGCGAGCATGACGAGAAGACGCATGGCTTCTTTATCTACAACAGCACACTGCACGTGCCGCTCATCTTTAAGCTACCCGCGAAGCTGCCGGCGGGCGCATCGCCCGGCAAGGCGCGGGTTGTAGCGGACGATGTCTCGCTGGTGGACGTGCTGCCCACGATACTGAACGTGGCGGCGGTGGACGTTCCCAGCGGAGTGCAAGGCAGAAGCCTGCTACCGCTTCTTCGTGGCACGAAGCCCGAACGGGAGAGTGTTCTCTATTCCGAAACGCTCTTGCCGCGTCTGCACTTCGACTGGAGCGAGTTGCGCGGGCTGCAAGCCGGCGGATATCACTTCATCGCGGCGCCCAAACCGGAGGTCTACGACCTGGCCAACGACCCGCATGAACTTCATAACCTGTTCGCGGAGAAAAAGGCGGTGGCGGAGGAGATGCAAGGCAGGTTGCAGTCGACCATCCGCCAGTATTTGCCTGACCGCGAACTGGCCGAGAAGACCGGCCTCGATCCGGCACTGATGGAGCGGCTGAAATCACTCGGCTATGCGGGCTTCTCCGGCGGGAAGAGCCAGGCGGCCCCCAGCGACAAGCTGCCCGATCCGAAGGACCGTATCCGCGTCTACGAGCGCATCTCGGAGGCAATCGAAGACAGCCAGCACGGGCGGTATGCAGCGTCGGTAGAAAAACTGCGATCGACCCTCGACACCGAGAAGGACTCCGTCCCGGTGCACTATCTGCTCGGCATCGATTACTTCCGTTTGAACGACTTTCCGAGCGCGGTGCAGGAGTTCCAGCGCGTCCTGCAGTTGAGCCCGGACTACGCGTTGGCGACCTTCTATCTGGGGCTGGCCTACGCCAACGCGGGCGACGTGGAGAACGCGATCACTATGCTCCAACGTACCCTCGAACTGGATGCCACGAATTTCGCGGCCGCCTATAACCTTGGCGCCGCGTACCTGCACAAGCAGATGGTGCCGGAGGCGATGGCGGCTTTCCGCAAGTCGGTGACGATAAATCCGGAGTACGCCCCCGC
>JALYLW010000094.1 GCA_030774055.1 Acidobacteriota bacterium | reverse complement strand
CCGTGGTGGAAGCCTATGAGACGGCGGTCCCTGCGGCCTCGGGGAAGCGGCTGCGGGCCGCGCTCGCCAAACGCGCGCGCCGCCCGCACGTGATCACATTCACCAGTTCGTCGACGGCTCGCAATTTCATCACCCTTCTCGGCCGGAAGAAGCACCTGCTTGCCGGAACCTCCCTAGCGTCGATCGGGCCAGTGACCTCCGCCACGCTGCGCGAGCTTGGCCTCAACCCGACGATCGAGGCAAAGGAGTACACGATGTCGGGTCTGGTAAGGGCAATCGTTCTCTGCCACAGAGAAGTGCGCTTGCAACGGTGATCCTGGAGCTTTACTCGAGCGTGCAGCCACATTCCGCGGGTGGGACGTGGAGTTTAAGGAAGGCCGCCACGCGCTTGTACGCGTCGATCTGGTTCTCGACCTTGGCAAAGCCGTGACCTTCATTCTCGTAGATCTTCACTTCGACCTTGCCGCCGCGCTTCTCGATAGCTTCCTGGACTTGGCGCGTCTCTGAAGCAGGGCAGCGTGGGTCGTGCCCACCAGCGAGCATCATCAGTGAAGCCTTGATGTTATCCAAGTGATATGCCGGCGAGCGGTCTTCGAAGAGCTGCTTGTTTTTCGGGTCGGCCGGATCGCCCATGGTGGCGATGTCGTATTCGCGTAACAGTGGGTCTTCGTTCTTGATCTCGGTGAACCAGTTGACGAACGGGACGATGGCCACGCCGGCGGCCCAAACGTCCGAGGCCTTGGTCACTCCCATCATGGTCAGGTAGCCGCCGTAGCTGCCGCCCATGATCACCAGTTTCTTCGGATCGACGTAGCCGGTCTGTTTTATCCAGTCGGCTGCCGCGACGCAGTCGGCGAGATCGCCGCCGCCCATGTCGAAGCGGTTGGCGTCCTGGAACTCCTTTCCATATCCGGTGGAGCCGCGATAATTCGGCGCGATGACCACATAACCCTGATTGACGAGGTACTGCACGTTGCGGTTGAAGGAATTCATCGTCTGCGCCTGCGGCCCGCCGTGCACGTAAACGAGTGCCGGACTCTGCCCGTTGCGTTCAAGGTTGTGTGGCATGTACACGAAGGCGGAGATCTGCCACTTGCCGTCCTTCGAGGGATAGTGGGCGAGGTAAGGCTCGACCATGCTCTCCCCTCGGATGCCCCCGACGAAGCTGCTGGTGATCTGGTGTGACGAGCTGCTGGCTCGGTCATAAACCCAGATGTCCTGTGGGGCGTTGGCGCCATTGTGATAGAAGAGCAGGCGTGAGCCGTCGCGCGTGAACGGGGACTCAGCGCCACCAAATGAATTCACGCCCTTGGCCAATGGCAGGGAAACAGCTTTCTTCGTCGCCAGGTCGCAGGTAAAGATCTCCTGGTTGCCATCGACATTCGCCGTCCAGGTGGCAAGTGTGCCGTCGGGGGAGAAATTCGCGGAGTTAACCTCCCACTTGTCCTGTGTAAGCCACTCGATCTTCTTGCTCCCGACGTCGAGCAGGCCGACGTTGTCATAACCGTTGCCGGCATTCGACGTCAGCAGCACCCGCTTGCCATCGGGAGAGAGATCACTCGCAGTGTAGTTGTATTCACCCGTATGCGGCGTGAGCAGGGTGCGCTGCCCGGTCACGACGTCAACTAAGAAGACGTTCGAATCTTTGCCAGTCGCGTGCTGCTGCGTGAACACGATCTGCTTGCCGTCGCGCGACCAGATGGGGCCAAAGTTACTCTGCTCTTTCGGTGTTCCCGTGGTCAGGTGCTTAACCTGCCTGGTCAGCACGTTCACCAGGTCAATCTCGTAAGTCGACGAGCTTCGTGGCTTCACGATGTAGGCGAGCCACTTGCCATCCGGCGACCACGCCGGGCCCTCTTCAGAAATATCCTTAGTCTTTGTCAGATTGATGACCTCGCCGCTGAGCGGCGAAACGATGAAGACGTCCCACTGCTCGTCACCGTCGTAATCGGACACGTAGGCGATGGACTTCCCATCGGGAGACCATGCCGGCGACGTCTGCCGTTGATTACTCACGGTGAGCTGCACCGGCCAGCCGCCGCCCGCCGGCACCAGCCAAAGATTATTGCGACCGCTGACGTTAGTTACGAAGACGATCTGCTTGGCATCCGGCGACCAATCCGTCGCGCCGACCGAACGCGTCAGGTACAGCTTTTCCAGGTCAAAGCTCTGCGCGTTCGCTTTTTTCTGGCTGATCACCTGCTTCGGGTCAGTGATGAAGGCTACGCTCTGTTCGGCGATCGACATTGTGGTCATAGCAATCACAAATATCAGGATAAGAAGATGGCGCATAGCGTCCTCGATTGTCTGGTGGACGAAGAGCGAGTTTACATCGCGTCAGGGCTTGGCCCACTTGTGCACCTCGACGGTGGTCCAGGTCTTGTCGGCGGCGTGACAGATGTTCTCCAGGGGGCACTCCGCGCATTTTGGCCTCCGCGCCACGCATAAGGCGCGACCGTGGTGGATGATCTGATGCGAGAAGTCGATCCACTTGTGCTGGGGGATCACTCGCATCAGGTCCTGCTCGATGCTCTTGGGATCGTCATTGCTGGTGAGTTCGAGTCTCCGTGAGATGCGGTGGACATGCGTATCCACCACCACGCCAACCGCCTTCTTGAACCACGTGCCGAGCACTACGTTCGCCGTCTTGCGCGCGGCGCCGGGGACCTCGAGCAGTTCTTCCATTGTTTGCGGGACTTGGCCGCCGTAGCTCTGAACGATCTTCTTCGCAGCGCCCACGATAGATCTCGACTTGTTACGAAAGAACCCGGTCGAGCGGATGTCCGGTTCGAGTTCTTCCGGCTTGAGTCGGGCGAAATCCTGGGGGGTCGGATACTTCTTGAAGATGACGGGAGTCACCAGGTTCACCCGCGCGTCGGTACACTGTGCGGAGAGGATGGTCGCGACCAAGAGTTCCCAGGCGCTGCGATGGGTCAGCGCGCAGGTCACTTCGGGGTAGGCAAGGTCGAGGCGCCGCAGGATCTCCGCCACGCGCTTCGGCTCGGGAGGAGTGAACTTCACCTGTCCGCGCGGGACGGACTTCTTGCGGCGGGTGGGCGGTTGAGGTTTTCGCCTGCGCATGGAGTGGTCAGAGTAACTTCTGGCAGGCAACGATTACAATGGAGGCTTTGATGGCGAGGGTTGCGAATGTCCAGTAAGACGGGGATTCGGGCGGAGGTCGGACTTCCGGCAGCGCCGCTGACGTTGGAGGGTGCGACCGTCCTGCATCAGATGGCGCGCGTCCGGTGGCCAGAGTGGAAGCGACTGCCGGCAGGCGAGCGCCTGGCGATCGCCGATGAGGCCAAGGCGTGGCTCGAGCCGCTGGAGGCGGAAGGGAAGAGCGCCCTCTTTGCCATGTTGGGTCACAAGGCTGACCTGATGCTCATCCACTTCCGCGATTCGTTCGCTGCCCTGAAGTCGACTGAGCTGGCAATGTCGAACCTGCGGTTGGTCGACTATCTTGAACCAACCACAACCTACCTCTCGGTCGTGGAATTAGGGCTGTATGACTCTTCTGTGAAGCTCTATCGCGAACTGTTGGAAAAGGGGGTAGAGCCCAATTCTCCCGAATGGAAGACTGCTGTCGAAGCGACGATCGTGCGACAGTCGGAGGCGATGAGATCGCGCTTATGGCCGAAGGTCCCCGCTGCTCGGTATGTATCGTTCTACCCCATGAACCGGCTGCGCGGCGAGGACAAGAACTTCTACACACTGCCGATCGAAGAGCGTCAGCGGCAGATGGAAGCCCACGGCCTGGTCGGCCGACGCTACGCCGGCAAGGTGCAGCAGATCATCACGGGTTCCATCGGCTTCGATGATTGGGAGTGGGGAGTAGATCTGTTCGCCGATGATCCGCTCCAGTTCAAGAAGCTTATCTACGAGATGCGGTTTGATGAGGTGAGCGCGGTGTATGCGCTGTTTGGTCAGTTTTTCTTAGGCGTGCGCTGCGCAGCACCGCGACTGGGCGATCTGCTTGCGGGCAATCTGCCGGAGTGATGCGTTTGACGGCACGGTCGCACGCGGCTATCTTCATTCTGCCTCTTCTGGGAGCGCCATGTCTGTAAAGTCCATTCAACTCGGCCAAGTCTGGCGCAACGATCAGACTGGGCAGAACTACCTGGTGACCAAGCTGTATAGCGAAGTTTTCACCCAGTACGCCATGCTGCGCCATGCGGACGCCAGCGCCGCCAGCACCGATACTGTTCGAGTCAAAGTAGTAAAGACCGCCGACACCGCCACTCTGCCTGGCTATACGTTCACCCAGGAAGCGCAGGAGTTCTAGGAGCCTTCGATGGCCGAGCCCTTCACTTGTCCCCATTGCGGTGCCCACGACTACATCATCACACTCACTGGCTGCAACATCACCAACGCCACCGTGCAAGAGGCGTTCGAGTGGGATGAGCAAGAGAAAGACTACGGATCGAGCGGCTCAATCATCGTGGACAGTGAAGGCGTAGAGAACGAGGGCGGAGAAGCGACCTGCAGCAACTGCGAGAAAGACGTATCCGAAGCCGTCGCCCAATACGAAGACAAGATCGTGGGCGGCGCCGCGCAAGCTTGATCCCCGAACAACGACCAATCCATGATCGAAAAGATACTTGGCGCCGTTTTTCTGTTCATCAAGTGGGTGATCGGTGCGACTGGCTATTGGGGCATCGTTGTCCTGATGGCGATCGAATCGGCGTGCATCCCGCTGCCCAGCGAACTGATCATGCCCTTCGCCGGCTACCTGGTCTATGAAGGCAAGTTCAACCTCTTCTGGGCAGCGACAGCGGGCGCGCTCGGATGCAATGTAGGCTCGGTTCTGGCCTACGAGGTCGGATACTACGGCGGGCGTCCGCTGGTCGAGAAGTACGGCCGTTATCTGCTGCTCTCGCGCCACGAGTTGGAGTGGGCCGATCGATTCTTTCATCGCTGGGGGCATGCGGCAGTATTCATCGGGCGATTGCTGCCCGTTGTCCGAACCTTTATTGCGCTCCCAGCGGGCGTCGCGCGCATGCCGCGGGTCAGGTTCCACATCTATACGTTCCTCGGATCGTGGCCGTGGTGCTTTGCGTTGGCGTACTTGGGAATGAAACTGGGAGAAAACTGGCGCTCGCTTGGAAAGTACTTCCACCAGTTCGATATCGTGATTGGAGTTCTGATCGTCGCGGGCGTGGCCTGGTTCGTGTGGTCCCGTTGGCAGCATCGCATGCGGGAGAGCTAGTCGATTCTTGTGTGCCGGGCGACCATCCGCTCCCAAGTCTTCCAGGGAAGCAATCGCTTCATCCAGTAGCCCAGGTGCGCGTCGGTGCCGGCAATATAGCGGAGCCGCGGCTCCGGGTCCTGTGCGATCCGCAAGATCAAGCGGGCGACCTCGCGCGGATCTCGCTTAGGAACTTCCTGCTGCACGAACTGCACAAAGCGCCGGATGCGCTCATAGTTTGGCGATTCTGGTGTATTGACGCGCTTGCCCAGCACGACGTTCTTCACCCAGATGTCCGTAGCGTAGGCGCCCGGCTCGACCAGCACCACGCGGACGCCCAGCGAGTGTGTCTCCAGCCGCAGCGCCTCGCTCCAGCCCTCCAATGCGTACTTAGAGGCTGAGTAGCTGGAAATCACGGGTTGGGCTACCAGCCCGCTGATCGAGGAGATCATGATGATGTGCCCCGAACGCTGCTTCCGCATCACGGGCAGCACCGCTTTCGTCATCGCGACGTGTCCGAAGAAGTTCGTCTCGAACTGCTGCCGAATCTCGGTGAGTAGCATGTCTTCGGCGAACCCGGAGACGGAAAAGCCAGCATTGTTGACGAGCACATCAAGGCGGCCGTGAACCTGCACGAGCTGCCCCACGAATCCAGCGAGGGAATCGAACTCGGTGACGTCGAGTCGCCGGACATCCAACTCCACGCCGGCTTCCTTTGCGGCGGCATCGAGCGGTCCCCGCCTGTCCAGGTTGCGCATGGTTGCGACAACGCGAAACCCGGCGCGCGCCATCTCTACCGCAGCCAGCAACCCGAAGCCGCTCGAGCAACCGGTGATGAGTGTGACCTTCTCCATGCCGTCTCCGTTCTTCAAAGGCTTTGCGGTGGGTCTACGCCGTCTCGCGCCCAGTGACGCGCGGCGCAGCGCTCCATTCGCGCACCTGTTTGACCACTTACACCACAATTACCGCGGCTGGGGGCATTTGTCATTTACAAAGTATCGCGCGGTACGAGAAGATAGCGAGTTTCGGAAATCATCCTGATTCTGACAGGGGCGTGATGGCATTCTTTCGTAAAGAGAACAGCACTACTGGCGGCGGGATCGCTCCCGCCAAGGGCAAGCTAGGGGTGATGATCCCCGGCATGGGAGCGGTGGCGACCACATTCGTTGCGGGTGTGGAGGCGGTCCGCCGGGGGTATGCGAAGCCCATCGGCTCGCTCACCCAGATGGGCACCATTCGCCTGGGTAAGCGTACTGAAGGCCACTCGCCCCTGATCAACAAATTCGTTCCCTTGACCCAGCTCGACAACCTAGTCTTCACCGGTTGGGACATCTTTTCCGACGACATGTACACCGCCGCACGCAAGGCCGGTGTGCTCGAGACGGAGCTACTGGACAAGGTGAAGCCCTTCCTCAAGACCATCAAGCCGCGCAAAGCGGTTTTCGATCGTCATTACGTGAAAAAGCTGGATGGCACGAACGTGAAGAAGGGGAAGAACAAGCGCGACCTCGCGGAGCAGCTGCGCGCCGACATTCGCGACTTCCGCAGGAAATCGGGAGCGGACCGCCTGGTCATGATCTGGTGCGGCTCGACCGAGATCTTCCTGCGGCCGGGTGAAGTTCACTCCTCCCTGGCGAAGTTCGAGAAGGGGATGGAGAAGAACGATGCCGGCATCGCTCCTTCCATGCTTTACGCCTACGCTGCATTGATGGAAGGGGTCCCGTTCGCGAATGGCGCGCCAAACCTTACCGTGGACCTGCCGGTGATGCACGAGCTCGCGCGCCAGAACAACGCGCCCATCTGCGGCAAAGACTTCAAGACCGGCCAAACGATGATGAAGACTGTGCTCGCGCCTGCCTTCAAAGCGCGCATGCTCGGGTTGAGTGGCTGGTACTCCACCAATATCCTGGGGAACCGCGATGGCGAGGTGCTCGACGATCCGGAGTCGTTCAAGACAAAGGAGGAGTCGAAGCTTGGCGTGCTGGAGCACATCCTACAGCCGGAGATGTATCCCGACCTTTACGGAAATATCTTCCACAAGGTCCGCATCAACTACTACCCGCCGCGCGGGGATAACAAAGAGGGTTGGGACAATATCGACATCTTCGGCTGGCTCGGCTACCCGATGCAGATCAAGGTCGACTTCTTGTGCCGCGACTCGATCCTCGCGGCGCCCATCGTTCTCGACTTGGTTCTATTCCTCGATTTGGCGCAGCGTTCGGGCCAGTTGAGGGGGATCGGTATCCAGGAGTGGCTAAGCTTCTATTTCAAGTCGCCGATGACTGCGCCGGGGCTGTATCCGGAGCACGACCTGTTCATCCAGTTGATGAAGCTGAAGAACACTCTGCGGCACCTGAAAGGCGAGCAGCTCATCACTCACCTTGGCTTGGAATATTACGATTAGAACTGCGGCACGCCGGGGCGAAGAGGCGCATCAAAAAAACCATGAGGCACTTCGCGGCAACCGCCATCCTCGTCGGGGGACTCCTTGTCCCCGCCCTGGGGTCAGGACCGGTGGGGATGTTCGGCGGCACGGTCGTGCGCGGTACGACGCAGGATCCGCCGGGTAAATGGGTATATATCAGGGCACGCGGGCGCACGGTACGCCGCGTGGAGGTTTCGACGGCCCGCTTCGGGTACGCCGCCTCGGGGCCGCAAGCGGCTCGCTCCGCGATCCCGGCGGATGATCTTAGAAACGGCACAGTAGTGCAGGTCTCCGCCATGCAGGATAAGACCGGTGAATGGGTAGCGCAATCGGTCCTGATCTTGCGACTTCCCGACCAACAGGCGCTGTGCTCGGCCACTCCTTGAATCGCTACGCTTTCTTTACCCTCTTGTACTCATCGAAAGCCGATAGGAACCGATCAATGTCCGCCTTCAACAGGAAATAGGGCGTCGAGAGGCGAAGCTTCGAAGGCTCCCCGCCGCGAATACGGATCTTCTTCGTCTTCCACAGCCAGTTTTCCAGATCCATGCGCTGTACCGGAGGGACGTTGACGGTGACGATGGCGCAGCGCATCGCTGGGTCCGGCGAGGTCCAGGACTGGGCCCCGCGGTTGATCATCTCGCCAAGCAGGTAATCCGCCATCCGGCGATGACGCTTTTCGATCCGCTCGATCCCCAACAAACGCGCGAACTGGATGGCAGCACGGAAGCCGTGGAGAGAAGGGACATTCGACGTTCCGATACGCTGAAAGCGCTCGGCTTTCAGCTTGGGGTCATCCCAACCGGCGGTCGCGATCGTGCTCCAGAGCCGATCCTGCATCTCTTCGCGAACGTAGAGGAAGCCAGAGCCCTTTGGCGCCTGCAACCATTTATGTGGGCTGGAAGCGAACATGTCGCAGCCCAGTTCGCTGATGTTCAGCTTCATCATCCCAGTGGTATGGGCCCCGTCAATCGCAGAAAGAATGCCCTTCGAGCGTGCCAAAGCGCAGATCTCCTTGACGGGCAAGACGACGCCGGTGACCGTGGTGATATGGCTGACGAATATGACGCGTGTTCGGGGCGTGAGGGCGTCGTTCAGGCGGTTCATGATCTCGGCCGGCGTCTTCGGCGGCTTGGGAAGCACGAAACGTTTCACCACCACGCCATAGCGCTTGGCGCGCAGATCCCACGGACCGTTGCCGGAGGGGTGCTCCTGATCGGTCATCAGGACTTCATCGCCGGCCTTCATATCGATCCCGTTGGCGATATAGCTATTGGCCTCGGTTGAGTTGCGAACCAGCGCGATCTCATCGCGCTTGCAGCCGACGAATCCTGCTAGCGGATCCCGGAACTCGTTCCATGGGCCGTAGCCCCAGATGGGATAGTCCTCGGCATCCGGTTGGTCCATCTTCTCGGTGTCCTTGTAGGCGCTAAACACGGCCTGCAGCACGGGGATCGGTGAGGAGCCGACGGTGCCGTTATTCAGGTAGACCTCATCGGGCGGAATCAGGAATTGCTGCCGTACCTGCGACCAGTACGCTTCTTCATCCGTATCGGAAAGTGGCGGCGGCGGAAGCGCGGGAGCGGGCTGGGAAAGGGCCTGCAGCAGGGTGGGCGGCAGTGTGAGGCTGGCAGTCAGGCTGGCAGCGGTCCTAAGGAACGAGCGGCGGTCGAGCACAGCGACCTCCTTGACGTAGCGGGCGCCATCTTATTGGCTGGCAGCCAGGTCGGGCAAGGGCAGCGGAGCCGAAAATGCGAGTTGCTGGATAACGGAAGTGGCTGATTTGTGCGTCCAATGTAAGGGAGAAGCGTCTAATCCATCGCCAGCCCAAGTATCAACGGCATATAATCGAGGCGCGACGGTGCGTCCTCGCAAGGAAGTGTTCCATGAAGTTCCGAGCCCCTATCCTGGTTGCCCTGCTCCTGTTTTCGACTCTGGGAGTTACTCGTGCCTTGGTGGCGCAAGAGCCCTCTAATGCATCTACGCAGGAAGCTCCATCGGCGACTCCGCCAGCGAGCGTTCCCGCGAATCAGCCGCCCCAATTAGACACGCCCGCGCCTGCTGACCAAAAGCCCGCCCAAGGCAACAAGAAGCGCGGTGGCAAGGAAGACGTGGATGCCATCGGCAACCGTGGCATCGGCAACCGTGGCTTAGGCAATTGGTATTCGCTCGAGAGAGAAATCGCCATGGGCAAGCAGTATGCCCAACAGATCGAGTCGAGCGCCAAACTGGTGCAAGACCCGGTCGTTACTGAATACGTGAATAGGATCGGGCAGAATCTCGTGCGTAACTCCGATGCTAAGGTGCCGTTCACTATCAAGGTCATCGATTCCGACGAGATAAATGCGTTCGCGCTGCCTGGCGGATTCTTCTACGTGAACACAGGACTTATTCTTGCGGCCGACGAGGAGGCGGAGCTAGCCGGCGTCATGGCACACGAGATCGCGCACGTGGCGGCGCGCCATGCTGCCCGGCAGATGACGCGCAGTCAGATCGCCAACCTGGCTTCGATCCCCCTGATCTTTATCGGTGGTGGCATTGGGTACGCAGCCCGTATGGCGGCGAACCTCGCGGTGCCTATGACGTTCATGAGCTTCTCGCGCGGCTTCGAGTCGGAGGCCGATTACCTTGGCCTCGAGTACATGTACAAGACAGGTTACGACCCGCAGGCTTATGTCAGTTTTTTCGAGAAGGTACAAGCCAAGGAGAAGAAGCGGCCCGGCACATTGGCCAAGGCCTTCTCCTCGCATCCTCCTACTCCCGACCGCATCACGAGTACGCAGAAGGAGATCGCCCAGGTGCTACCGGCGCGCGAGCAATACCTGGTCAGCACTTCCGAGTTCGATGAAGTGAAGGGGAGGCTGGCCGCGATCGAGAATCGTCGCAAGCTGGTAGACGAGAAGGATAACCGGCCGAGCTTGCGTAGGAGTACAGCGAGCAATTCCAAGGGTGATACGAAGTCAGACGACGATAGGCCAACGCTCAAGAAGCGCGACTGAATCTTTCGTCACTAAGAGC
>JALYLW010000093.1 GCA_030774055.1 Acidobacteriota bacterium | reverse complement strand
CCTTCGATGACTGTGGACCGTTAGGGAGCCTCGATCAGCTCCATCTTGCCGTCTTTTGTCCGATGCAGCACTTTCACGCGGCCTTCGCGATCGCGAAAGACGAACACCTCGCGGTCGCGGAACTCGCACTCCTTGATGGCCTCCTCCAGCGTGAGCGGACGCAGCGCCACCGAATCCTCGGACCTCACCACGTGCGCCTCCGTCATCCGCACCACCGCCGGATACCCATGCACCACCACCGGCACCGCCGTGGACGCACTCGCGCCCACCGCCACCTGCGTGATCGGCGCCTCCGCCACCGGCTCCGCCCAGCGCCGGTTGCGCCCGGGGCGCTTCTTCGCCCGCATCCGGCCTTTGTATTTCACCGCCTGCCGCTCGATGCGGTCGAGCGCCTCGCCGATCGCGGCCGACATCTCCGCCATCTCGGCGATCCCCACGATGGGATGATTCCTCACCGTGATGGTGATCTCCGCGATGTGGCGATGTTTCTCCGTCGCCAGGATCACGTGTGAATCGAATGATGTGCCAAGGATCTTTTCGAGCTTCGAGAGGCCGTGCTCGACTTGTTTGCGGACCGCGGGAGTGACTTCGTACTGCCTGCCGGTGAATTCAACCCTCATTGACTCCCTCCTTGTGGACCGCTCGCGACGGGCGTCGCGCTCAGTCCGGGTGGAACCAAAGCTGTGTTGCGGATTCGTTTCCCGCCCTGCGGGGACTTCAGCCGACGTCCCGTGGGCTAGTCCTTTACCCTCCTTTGGTGCGTGCTCGGGATCTTCATATCGTTTCTCTGAGGGCTCCGCAACGGCTTGGCCCTCGCGCTTTGCTCGCGCTGTACGGCGCTCGCTCCGCGCTCACCCGGTCAGTTCTTCACTCGTCTTTGGTGCGTGCTCGGAATCTTCATATCTTCCCGATATTTCGCCACCGTGCGCCGCGTGACCTGGATGCCCTGTGATTGCAGGATGCGCGTGATCTGCTCGTCGGTCAGCGGACGCGAAGGGTCTTCTTCTTCGATGAGTTTCTTAACCCGGCGTTTCAGGATAAGTAGCGACGTGTTGCCGCCCTCCGGCCCCTGCACGCTCTCGGAGAAGAAGTAGCGCAGCTCGAAGACACCCTGCGGCGTGTGCGCGTATTTGTTCGCCACCGCGCGGCTCACTGTCGAGGGGTGCACTCCGATCTCTTCCGCCACTTCTTTGATCATCATTGGCTTCAGCTGGTCCACGCCTTGATCCAGGAACTCGCGCTGCCGGCTCACGATCACGTAACAGACCTTTGTGATGGTCTGCTTGCGCTGCTCGATGTTCTTGATCAACTGGATCGCCGACTTGTACCGCTCCTTCACGTAATTGCGGACGTCTTTCTCCGCCGCGTCGCGATGCAACAGCTTGCGATACGTCGGATTCAGACGCAGCACCGGCATATCGTCTTCGTTCATCATGATCAGGTAGTCGTCGCCGTGCTTCACGAACGCCACGTCGGGCTCGATCAGCCGCGGCTCGACCTTGTTGTAGCGCAGCCCCGGCTTGGGATCGAGCGTGCGGATGTGATCGAGCGCGGCCTGAATGGTCTCCACCGGCTTGCCAATGGCCTTCGCGATCTCGCGATGCTGTTTGTTCTGCAGCAGCTTGAGATGGTCGCCCACGATGGCGATGCAATCCTCGATCACCGGCAGCACGTCGTCGCCTTCGTCTTCGGCAAGCTTCTGCTGGTGCTTGAGTTGCAGCAGCAGGCAGTCGCGCAGGTCGCGCGCCGCAACGCCCACCGGATCCATCTGCCGCACCAGCTCGAGCGCCGCAGCCAGGTCGCGCTGCTCGAACCTCGCGCGATAGTTCGCCGGCATCTCTAAGATCTTCGCGTGCGTGCTTGCCGCCCGCGTGTCGGAGGACGCTTCATCCTGCGTGCGCGCCGTCATCAGCTGCCCGGCGCCGTCGTCCGAGGGTCGTGACTCGCCCACCACATCTTCAGTGGACGCGACTGCCTCGTCCGCCGCTACCGAGATCCCGCGCTCCGTCTCTGTCTCTACCGGCTCCACTGCCTCGCGCCCATTCAATCCCACGACCTGGCCATTCGCCACGCGCATCAGCTCTTCTTCGCTGGCGGTAAGGTAGCCATCGTCTTCCAGGTTGCCGATGATCAACTCAGCGGCCTCGCGTACCTCCGGCCGCAGGCTCAGCGCGGAGAGCTGCCAGCTCAAGTGGTCGGTGAGCGTCGCCGGACGCGAAAGGAAATTCTCGAACGAAGGCTTATCGACGATCTCGCTCACCGGGCTGCGATACCCGGGATCGAGATAGTCCTGGAAGAAGGAGCCGAAGTCGATCTCGTCGAAGGGATCTTTCTTGTCCGCGTCGGCGGGGGGAGCTTCGTCGCTCGCCTGCTCGCGGTCGCGCTTCTCTTCCTTCCCGGCGATCTCGTCGATCAGCGGGACGGTCGAGTCCAACTCTTCGAGTACCGGATTCTCAACCATCTCGGCATTGATCATGTCCTTGAGCTCAAGCTTGTTGAGCGCCAGGACGCTGACCATCTGCACCAGACCCGGCGTAAGGATCTGCTTCTGCGAGACCTTGAGGTTGAGTTTTGGCTGTAACAAAACCATCTCTTTGGAGACCCTGGGTGATTTCCCACCCACTTATCTACTACTTTTTTACTCCAGTTTCTAGCATGTTCCGCGTGCCATTCTGTGCCTTTGGTAATAAAACTGCTCTAAACCAGCGTAAAGCTCTCACCCAGATAGACCCGCTTTACCTCCGAATCGTTGCCCAACTGCTCGGGCGTGCCCGCGCGGAAGATCCTGCCCTCATTGATGATGTACGCGCGGTCGGTCACCGAGAGCGTCTCGCGAACGTTGTGGTCGGTGATGAGCACGCCGATCCCGCTCGCCTTCAAGTCGAAGATGATCTTCTGCAGGTCGAGGACGGCGATGGGATCGATGCCCGAGAACGGCTCGTCCAGCAGGATGAACTTCGGCTTGATGCACAGGCAGCGCGCGATCTCCACCCGGCGCCGCTCGCCGCCGGAGAGCGCATAGCCGCGATTCCGCCGGATGTGCCCCAACCCCAGCTGGTCGATCAGCTCTTCCATGCGCTCGCGCCGCTCGTGCCAGCTGATGGGCTGCGCCTCGAGCACCGCCATGATGTTCTCTTCCACCGTCAGCTTGCGAAAGACGGAGGGCTCCTGCGGCAGGTAACTGATGCCATATTCCCGCGCCCGCAGATACATGGGGACGTCGGTGATCTCTTCCGCATCGATCAGCACGCGGCCCGCATCGGGCGGGATCAGCCCCACGATCATGTAGAACGTGGTCGTCTTGCCCGCCCCGTTAGGCCCTAATAAACCAACGACTTCCGCCTGATGAATGTTGAGGGATACGCCGCTCACCACCCTGCGGCCCTTGTAGCTCTTGCCGATGTCGTCGGTCGCCAGGGTCAGCATCTACGGTTTGACTCGCGTCTGGGTGACGGTCCGGGAGGAATCTCGGCTTCCTACGACGACTTTATCATCGTGACTATAGAAGGTCAACGAATCGCCCGTGACGGTGCCCCGTTCGGCATCAAAAATGCTAGGCGATTTTCCCTCAGAACCGGTTAGGACGAACCGTCCATCTGCGGCCGTGTATACCAGCTTGGTTCCCACCGCCCGTCGGGTCGCTTGCCGTATCTCGATCCCGCCTTCGGCCACGATCTTTTCCAGCTGGGAAGCTCCCCGCTCCGCAACCGGAGGTTGTGACCCGCTCGCCCCCGACCGGGGCTTGAGGAAAACCTCCGCATGCTCCGCCGTGATCGTCGTATCGGTTCCCTTGAGCACCACTCCACCTTCGAACTTTGCCTGCCGCGTCTGGTCGGAGTAGGTGAGCTTCCGCGCCGTCACGTTCACGGGCGTGAGCTTCCCTTTCTTGTCCGCCTGCACGAACACGGTCGAGACCGGCTGGGCCGCCGTCCCTTGCGCGACCAACGTGCGGCGCTCGCGGTCGAAGTCGATGGTGGGACCTTCGACGATGTTGGCGCCCTGCCACAGCCGCGCTCCACCGGAGTAGCGTGCCTGTCCCGTGCGTTTCGCCGTCATCGCCGGCGCGGTGGCGTGCAGCGGGTCGGCGGAGGAGAACATCGCGCTGGGTTGCGAATCATGCTGGGCGTTCGTCTGCTGATACGTCGTCTTCACGTCGCCCTCGGCGGCCATGTCTCCCGTAACCCTGTTTAGACGAATCGTGTTCGCGGTCAGTTGCAAATTTGTATCCGTCACGCGGGGCGAGCCTGTCGCCACGATGGTGTTATCCGCGACGCTGTAGCGCGCGCTCTCCGCCGTCGCCGTCCGCGTGCCCTCCACGTAGCGGAAGTCGCCGGTCTGCGTGATAGCCGTTATCCCGCCCGTGCCGCTCGCGAACGTGACGTCGAGCTCGCGGCTTGTCGTAACTCGCTCCGGCTGGCCTTGGTTTGCGGCGGATGTACGTGACGTGATCTTCGCGTCGGGCGCGCCGTGCAGCGACTTCATCCGGTTGTCCTTGCCGAACTGCGCCTCGAACCTCCCCGCGGTAATGACCGTCTCGCCGGCTGGCGCAGCCTGTGTGGAGGCGGGCGACCCCGCCCGCCCTCCTGCCCCCGCCCCGCCCCGCACAACGATCTTCGCCTTCCCTTGCGTCACCGCGCTGGCAATGTATTTTCTCTCCGCCACGCGCATCTCCATGCCGTCCGCCGCGATCTCTGTGGCCTGCGCGTTCGCGCCCCGCAGCGCGAGCCGGACTCCCCCGGCCGCATGCACCGTCTGCGCCACACTGTGCCCGGAAAAATCCACCGTCACGCGTCCGGCCGTTCCGTTCATCGGCGACTTGCCTCCACTCACGAGCTGCACGCCGCCCGTCAGTGCGGCCTCCTTCAACGTGTCGGTGCCGGTATTCATCTGGAACGTCGCCTGCGGCGCGCGCGCCTCCACCGGTGTCTCGCCTTCGCCATGCACGCGAACGTTCCCGCTTGCCACCATGTGATCGATCTTGTTGTTGTCGCGGATGAATATGGTCAGCTTGTCGGCATCGAAGCGACTGTCGCCCGCGCGCTCCATGTGGGCGCCTTCCAGCACGGCCTGCCGCGGCACGTCGCCGGTGATGACACCATGCGTGGCGGTGATGTTGGCCGCGTCTGGCCCGGTCGTCTTGATACGGATATCCGACTGGATGGTCAGCAGGTTCTGTTTCGAATCGTAGCTCACGCCGCGCGCCGAGCCGGTCGCTTGGGGCACGCGAAACTCGATGACCTGGTCGGTGGCTGCGAGCCCGGTGTTGCGATTGAACACCAGCCCGCTCGTCTTCAGATGGATGGGATTCTTCAGCTCCTGCGGCGCCGATTGGTCGGGCGTGACCGGGCCAGCCGCATTCGATTCCAGGTTGATGTGCACCTCGCCCTCGGCCCGCACCTCGCCCGTATCGGGGTCATAGCTGAACTTGCGGCCGTAGATCTGATCGAAGCGATTGGCCTGGCGGCCGTAGATGATGATGTTCACTTCGTCGAGTTCGGCGCGGCCACCCTGCTTGTACTGCAACGCGTTCGAGGCGCGGATGGTGAACAGCGTCCGCCCACCTTCGGATTTCGAGATGGTCCAGCCCTGCGCGCTCTGCTGCACGTCCACGCCGAGCTTCTTGCCCGCTCTCTTTACGGCCTGATCGATGGTCCATGCGCGAATCTTGTTGTAGCCCCAGAATCCGGCCACCAGCAGCGCAATGAACGCCGCTCCCACCGCAAACCACTTCCGCAATCGCCGCGGATCGAAGGCCATGGATTCATCTTACGCGGAGGACGCTGAGGACACAGAGGAAGGTCAACTGAACGCAGGAGGGAGGGAAAACAGGAGGAAGAACAAGAAAAAGAAAGAAAAGAAAGAGACGGGAAGAAAAGAAAAAAGAGAAAAAGGCTCTCCCTCCCCTCCTCCCTTCCTCCTGTTGTTATTCCGTGACAGCACTCGAGTGCTTGCGCAGGTCACACAGCATCAACTGCAACCCGCCGAAGTCCGGATGCGTATTCTCATCCAGCTTGCATGCGATCTCCACCGCCTCGCCTGCCTTCAAGTCATGCGACGCCAGCATCTCTGCCAGGCGCCATCCCATGAGGTCGAGCGCGCGCGCGCCGGCGCCCGCGACCACGCGCAACTTCAAGTGTTTTTCCTTCAGGATCTTCGGTGGCACCGCGATGCGCGCGTCGCGCACCGCAAACACCGGCTCGCGGTTCCCCATGCCGAAGGGCTCGAGCTGCTGCACGGATCCGAGCAGCGCCGGCGTGATGTCCTTGAAGTCGATCTCGGCGTCTATCAGTAAGGATGGCTCGAAGTCGGCGAGTGTGAGCTTGGTCCGCGCATAGGCGTCGAGACGCGCGCGCAACTCCGGCACACGCGCGCTGGGCAGCGCGAAGCCGACAGCGTGCGCGTGTCCGCCAAAACGGTCGAACAGCTCCGGACAAGCCTCCAGCGCATCCAGCAGGTGGAACGCCGGGATCGACCTGCCCGAACCGTGCGCCTCGCCCGCGATCTTCGAGACCACCAGCGCCGGGCGGTTGTACTTCTCCACCACTCGCGTCGCCGCGATCCCTATGACTCCGCGATGCCAGTCTTCGCCGTCGACGACGATGCAATAGCTCTCGCGCAATGCCGCATCGCCATCCAGACGCTCGTAGATGGCGGCGATGATGCGCGCTTCTTCCTGCTGCCGGTCGGCGTTGAGCCGGTTGAGTTTTTCGGCGAGTTCTTTCGCGCGCGCTTCATCGCGCACCGAGAACAACTCGATCACATCGTGCGCCACGTCCATGCGTCCGGCGGCGTTCAGCCGGGGCGCGATGCGGAAGGCGATGTCCGCCGCCGTCAGCGGCTTCTGCTTCGGATCGAGCTGGGCGCACGCGATCAGCGCTCGCAATCCCAGGTTCGCCGCCTTGCGCAGGCCTTCTAGACCGAGCTTGGCGAAGACGCGGTTCTCGCCTCGCAGTGGGACTGCGTCCGCGATGGTCGCGATCGCGACCATCTTCAGGAATGAGAGTTCGAGCTTGCGACGCTCGGCTGCGGCTTTTTTCTTTTCCAGCAGCGCCTGCACCAGCTTGAACGCCACGCCCGCGCCGCAAAGGTCCTTGCAGGGGTATTCACATCCCGGCTGGTTCGGATTCAGTACGGCGTGCGCTTTCGGGACCAGCCCTTGCGCGCTCTCCGGCAGATGATGATCCGTGACGATCAGGTCGATGCCCAGCCGGGCCGCCGTCTCCGCCGCATCGAAGGCGCGGATGCCCGTGTCCACGCTGATGATCAGGCGCACGCCTTCCGCTGCCGCGCGCTCGATCACGTCGTCCTTCATCCCGTAACCTTCGCGGATGCGATGCGGCACGTGGTAGTCGGCCGCGCCACCACACAGCTCGATGCCGGTCTTCAGGATGACGACGGCAGTCGTCCCATCCACGTCGTAGTCGCCGTAGATGAGTATCTTCTCTTGACGCTCAATGGCCGCGAGCAAGCGCTCGACCGCGCGCTGCATCCCCGCCATCAGGTAGGGCGAGTGCAGGTCTTCGAGTTTGGGATGGAGAAAGCTCGCCGCGGCTTCCGGCGTCTCGATGCCGCGCTGCGCCAGCAGGCGCGCGATCACCGGAAGGATATTTACTTCGGAGGTAAGACGGGAGACGACAGCAGGGTCGAAGGGACGCACGCTCCAGCGCACGTTTAATGCTCTTCGTCTTCGTCGTGTTCGTCGATCACCAGGCCGCCCATGCCCTCGGCCACGTCGAGCAGCCGCTGATAGCGCTCGTACCACTCGGTCGAAAGCTCGTAGAGGAACATCACGCCCTGGAAGGGCCAGCCCAGTTGCACGAACCCGGTCTTGCCGACGTACGTCTTGAGGAATTGCGCGTCCTCGATGTCGTCGTCTTCGGGGAAGGTCGCATTCTTCAATCGGGTGACGAGCGTGTCGAGGTCGGTGCGCGAGAGCGTGACCTCATTCATCGTCAGGAAGGGCGCAGACGCCGCCTTTGCCAGCTCGACGAAATCTTTCCATTCGTCCCCATGCTCCGGCTGCCGCCACATCACGCTGTCGATCTCTTCGGCGACGTAGCCATGGAAACGCTTCATGCCATGACCTTCGATGAAGGCCACCATGTCGTCTCTTACGGTGCTGAGGTCGTCTTGCATGGCAGGATCGCGAAGTGCGGTCAGAACTGGCTAAACCTACCACAAAGGAATGGATAATGGACAATGGACAAGCGATAGAAGACCATCGAAACCCATTGCCAGCTTGTAGTTCGTTGATAGTTCTTTGTCCTTTGCCGGCGCTGCCCGCTTGCTCGGCTGCCTAAAGCCGTGTGTTATTCTAAAAAGTCAACTAGCCAACCCATGCTCTTCTCCAAGGAATACGTGGCCTACCTCGGCCGCGAGCTCACCAAAAAGCTCATCGCTGGCGAGATGATCGCCACCGAGGACCTCCCCGGCACGACTGCGCGCGTGCAACAGGCGCTGCTCGACGAGCTCTCCGTCGAAGACCGCATCAACGACGAGGTCCGCGTCATCCTTGAGCAGTATCAGGACGAGATGAACCGCTCCGGCGCCAGCTATCAGGAGATGTTCAAGAAGGTGAAGAACGAGCTGGTGAAAAAGTACAAGGCAGTGCTGTGAGCATGCGCATACTGACATGCGAATAGAAGAAACCAGGATCGAATCCGGCATCCGGCTCACGCGCGACAAGCTCAACGTCTGCGCGCGCGCCGTCTCAGACGCGCTCAAGCAGCTCGACGCCGTCGAGTTCATCGAAGACCCCAACACCATCCGCCAGCAGACCCGGACGTATCTCGAAGACCTGCTCCGCCACGAAGCGCGCATCGACAAGGCCGCCCGCGCCAAGATCGAGAGCCAGAAGCGCACCATCGCCGAAGGCACGCAGGAGTGGGACATCCTGTATCGCAAGTACTACCAGGAAGAAGTCAAGAAGCTCGGGATCTAGTTCCTTCTGCAGGTCAAATAAAAACAGGAGGAGAGGAGGACGGGAGGTAAGACTTTTGGGTCTTGTTCTTGGTTTCCTAATCGTTTCCCGAAGATCTTTCTAAAGATTTTCCCAAAGGTTTTTCTAAACTGTTCCCCAAGATTTTTCCTCGCGGTTTTCCCTCCTTTCCTCCTCTCCTCCTGTTGTGGTTTGACTTTGACCTACGCCGCGCGGACTGGAAACGCAGCCAGCTTCGCATCCATGTGCGCCGCGGCCTTGCGTGCCGCCGCGACGGCCGTGACGACCAGGTCGGCGCCGCGCACCGCGTCGCCCGCCGCGTAGATGTCCTCGCGCTCGGTCTCGCCCGTCTCTTCACTCTTAACGACCACCGTTCCCCACTTCGTGGTGTGCAGTTCAGGCGTGGTCTCCGGGATCTCGGTCTCCGCGTTGTAGCCGATGGCGAGCACGGCGGTGTCGCAGGCGATGGTGAACTCCGAGCCTTTGATCTCGACCGGTGAGCGCCGCCCCTTCGCGTCGGGCGGGCCAAGTTCCATCCGCACACACTCCGCCGCCACCACCTCACCCTGTTTTCCGCCGACAAACCGCGTCGGCAACGTGAGGCACTCGAAGATCACGCCCTCTTCCTTCGCGTGGACGCGCTCTTCCATCCGCCCCAGCATCTCGGCTTCGGTCCGCCGATAGAGGCAGTAGACCTTCGTGTCGGGATTCAGCCGGCGCGCCGTCCGCACGCAATCCATCGCGGTATCGCCGGCGCCGACGACGACGGTCACCTTGCCCACGTGTGGCTTGGGGTCGGCGTCACCATTCGCACCCCCGGCCCACTGCGCCGGCAGCAACTCCGGCGGCAAGTTTCCGCGGACGAGATACTCCGTCGCCTGATAGACGTTGGTCAGCGTCTCGCCCTCGATCTTCATGGCGCCGCCCTTCACCGCGCCGTAGCCGAGGAAGAGCAGGTCGTAGCCGCGGTCGCGGCCGCCACCCGGATGGAGCAACTCTTCCACCGGATGTTCTTTCCCCGCGTGGTAATTGCAGACGAATTCCACGCCCAGTTCGTGCAGGTGCTCGAGCTTCGCCAGCACCACTTCTTTATCCAGTTTGAAATTCGGGATGCCATAGAGCAGCAGCCCGCCCGGCATCGGCCACATCTCGTAGACGGTGACGGTGTGTCCGCAGACCGCGAGTTCTTCCGCCACCGTCATGCCGGCCGGCCCGCCACCGATCACCGCCACGCGCCGCCCGGTCGCGGGGGCGCGCTCGCGATGCAGATGGCCGTAATTTCGCCGGACATAGTCGGCGACGTACGCTTCGAGCTTGCCGATGGTCACCGGCGCCTTGTGCGCGCCGACCACGCATGCGCCCTCGCACAGTTTTTCCTGCGGACAGATCCGGCCGCACACGTCGGGCATGTTCGACGTCTCATAGAACTTTTCCGCCGCGCCCAGGATGTCGCCGTTGCCCAGATGAAAGAACGCCGCCGGGATGTCGTTGTGCACCGGGCACGCCTGCATGCAGGGCGCATGCTCGCACAGCAAACAGCGCTGCGCCTCGATCACGGCCAGCTCCGGCGGATAGGTCTCGTAGACCTCGTTCCAGTTGTGGACGCGCTCCTGCGCATCCTGCTTGGCAGGCTTGTGGACGTCGATGTCGTAGCGCTCGCGACGGTTGATCATCCGGACATCTATTCGAGGGCTACGCAGCGAAGCTTGCTCCGCCCTCGCGTTTGGCGACGCGCGACTCGGCGCGCGCCATCCGCTCACCCCTCTAAGACGCGCGGCGGCCGGAACGCGTCGCGCTCCGACCGTCACTCTCGCTGCGCATAGCCTAGTCCGGCGGCATCCTGCTTTCAAGCCGACGAAGGCCGAATGACAACAGGAGGAAAGGAGGAGGGGAGGTAGGACCTCGGGCTTACTCCCCTAAAGGTTTTCCGCCTTTCCTCCGCTCCTCCTGTCTTCATCCTCAAATTTCCCTAAAATGGACTCAGTGCCCACTGCCGCCCAGTTCGAACAGCTGGCTGAGGCCGCCGCCGGCGACGCCGGATTCCACCGCTGCGGTGTAGTCTCGCTCGCCCAAGCCATGCCCGAACTCGAGTTCTTCCCCGCATGGATCGACTCGGGCGCGGCCGGCGAGATGCACTACCTCGCCTCGCGTGACGGCGACGGACGCCTCAAGCGCGCCTCCATCCGTGAGAGCTTTCCGTGGGCGAAGTCGGCCATCGTCTGCGCTCTCGATTACAACACCGCGCAGCCTTACTCCACCGATGTCAGCGACCCGCAACGCGGATGGATCTCGCGCTACGCCTGGTTCCCGCACACCGACTATCACCACGCGGTGATGTCGCGCCTCGAGCGCCTCGAATCCGCCATCGCCGCCGCGTATCCCCGCGCCCGGACACGCCGCTACGTGGACACGGGGCCGCTCCTCGAGCGCGTCCTCGCGAAGTACGCCGGCCTGGGATGGATGGCGAAGAACACCTGCATCATCAACGAGGAACTCGGCTCGTGGCTCTTCCTCGGCGTCGTGCTTACCTCGCTCGACCCCGCCTCCGCCGGAAGCGGACTTCCCGCGCCTGACCGCTGTGGCACGTGCACCGCTTGTCTCGATGCCTGCCCCACCCAGGCTTTCCCCGCGCCTTACCAGCTCGACGCTTCGCGCTGCATTTCCTACCTCACCATCGAAAAGCGCGGCGATATTCCCGAGGACCTGCGCGCCGGCATCGGCGCGAACGTCTTCGGTTGCGATATCTGCCAGGACGTCTGCCCGTGGAACTCCCACCAGCTCGGCGAAAACCAGCTCCCCAAAAAGAAGTCGCGCACGCCTGACTTTGTCCCTGCCCCAGAGTTTGTCGCGGACGACGCTCTGGTCAACCCACCGCTAGCCTGGCTGGCGGAGATGTCACTCGAAGACTTCCAGAAACAGTTCCGCCATTCGCCCATCAAGCGGGCCAAACATTCCGGACTGCGCCGCAACGCCGTCGTCGCCATCGGCAACAGCGGCGACCGCAGCTTCCTCCCCTTGCTCGAGCGCCTCGCGCACGATGCCGACCACATTGTCGCCTCCCACGCCCGGTGGTCGCTCGAAAAGCTATCGCGCGCCGAGTAGAGCAAAACCCACCTCCGCGTTCTCCCGCTCCTGCAGCTTTCCTTCCCCCCTCGCCAAGCACATCCAACAGCTTCTCTGCATCCAACCTCTCTGCGTCCAGCCCAGTGCTACCATGAACTGCCGAGAATCTCGAATGAAGCGCTTCCTCGTCCTCACTCTTTGCCTGCTCGCCCTTCCCGCGCTGGCGCAGGACTGGACCGAGGTACGCTCTCCGCACTTCATCGTCCTCACCGACGCTGGCCGTGACCGCGGACGCGCCGTCGCCCTCCGCTTCGAGCAGATGCGCCAGACACTCGGCCCCATCCTGCAAAAGCCGGAGGTGCGCGGCGCGGTCCCAATCGAGATCATCGCTTTCAAGGCCACCTCCGCCATGCAGGCCGCGCTTCCGCGCAGGCCTCCACGCGACGTCCAGGCCGCCGGCCTCTTCCTCTCCGCCGCAGATGCCGATTACATCCTGCTCGACCTTTCCGCTCCCGACCCGTACGCGAGTATCACGCGCGATTACGCACACGCCGTGATCGTCGCCAGCACACCGCCGTTGCCGCTTTGGTATGACGTTGGCATGGCCGAGTATTTCTCCACCATCGACGTGGGACCAAAAGCAGTCCGACTCGGTCGCCCTCCCGTGTTCTTGGCGGCTCTCGCCGGCCGCAAGCTCATGCCCGCCGCCACGTTCCTTGCCGTGGGCCGCACCTCGCCCGAGTACAAGCAGGGCGCCGCTGCTTACCGCGCGCAGTGCTGGCTGATGATCTCGTGGATCGTCGCCGATCATCAGCTCGCGGCCGTCAATGAATATGCGCGCCTCGTCATCGTGGAGCACCTCGCGTCCGCCGACGCCCTGCAACGCGCGTTCAACCTCTCGCCCCAGGCGCTCGACGCGCAGCTGGTGCGCTTCCTCGCCGCGCGGCCCCCCACTAGCTCCTACCCTCTGCCCGCCGGCTTCGACGACATCAGCACCTACGCCTACGCCGATCGCAAAGTCCTGCCGCTGGAAGCGCAGGCCACGATCGCCGACTTCCACGTCCACTCCGCCGCCTACGTGGACCTAGGCATCGGCGAGTTGGAGAACATCGTGAAGCAGGATCCCGACAACGCCATCGCGCACCGCGCGCTCGGCTACGCTTACCTGCAGAAGGGGGACTTCGACCAGGCCGGCGAACATCTCTCCAAGACGACGCAACTGACCCCGCACGATGCGCGCGGACAGTACTATGCCGCCACGCTCATCCACCGCGCCGGCGAGGTGATGGGCGGAGGCGTGGCCAGCTACGAGATGAAAGCGCACCTGCTCCAGGCCCTCGACGCCGATCCTGCCTATGCCGATGCGTGGTTCCTGCTCGGCATCGCTTACGAGATCGATGAGAAGATGGACCAGGCCATCGATTCCGTCGTTAAGGCCCTCAAGCTCACGGCACGCAACGATCTCTACCGTCTCGCGCTCGCCCGCATGTACGGCGAAGCCAAGCGCTGGGACGACGCCAGTGCCCTGCTCGCCTACTTGAAGGATTCGAACGACCCCGAGATCGCCCGCCAGGCCGCGGAGGATGCCGCGCGGGGCGAGCGCCGGCGCAACGCGCCGAAACGGACCGGACGCTTCGACGAGCGCCCACGACCCTCCAGCTACGACGCGCCGAAATGGCGCACCAAGCCCGCAACCCAGCCCGCAACCCGACCCAATACCGCTGCCAGGACGAACGCGCCTGCTGACGCCTCGGACTCCGACGCCGCTTCCGAGGCCCAAGACCCCGACGACGCTGCCGCAGCCCGGCGCACTGCCCCGGCGAAGCCAGACTCGCGCCCCATCCTCTTCCTCAAAGGCAAGCTCACCAGCGTTGCCTGTAGACCCGGCGGCACCGCCACGCTCACCGTGACGCAGACCCAAGGCAAGAAGAAGACGTTGCAGCTTGCCACGCCCGACTACAAGAAGCTCGTTCTCATCGGCGCTGACGCTTTCGCTTGCGACTGGAGAGACGTGAACGTCGCGGTCAACTATCGCCAGTCCTCCGCCACTACCGGTGATCTCATCTCGCTCGAATTGCAGTAGACGAGCCGTGCGCAAAACCCACGGGAGAGGCGACCGGGTTGCGGCGCCCCTAAAAAACGATCTCGCCCAGGTGGGCGGGATCCACTACGGACTTGGGATGGGCCTTATCCGCGGCTCACATTCGCCGCCTGAAAACCCTTGGGGCCCTGCAACAGATCGAACTCCACGGTCTCGCCCTCATTCAGCGAGCGGTAGCCCTGTTCCTGTATGGCGGAGAAGTGTACAAACACGTCCTCCCCCGTCGAGCGCTGGATGAAGCCATAGCCCTTGGCGCCGTTGAACCACTTCACTGTGCCCTTCTCTCTCACAAACTGCTCCTTTCACTTCTAGTGGAATGAGAAGGTTGCTGCTTTGACTTCTGGCCCTCGCGCCGGAACTTCTGCAACCACGAAAAAAGGCCGTCGCAAGCGCCATTGCGCTGCTGCGGCAGCCTTGATCTCTCGACGTGAAGTCCGATCCGAAGTGCAAAAACATCAACCCGAGTCCGCCGGCCGCTTGCGGCCGGTAATTGCTTCCTCCGGTGAGGGAAAGCGACCGCATCATAAGCAGACACTCTGGATTTAGCAAGTGTGTACTGCGACACTCTCACTTCGCCGGATCAAGCCGCCCTTCGTCCTCTCGGCTCATGTCATGGTTTGGTTTGCTGCTACGATGGAATCTCATGTCCGCCCCCGCTGCGCCCACAGAAAAGCCCGCTTCCGCTCCTGGAGCAAAGGTCCGGGCCGCCAAGCTCGCGCGCGGATTCCATGCGCGTCTCTGGCCCACCGCGCGATACCTAACGACGACCGAGGTCCACACCTTCGCCTTCTCCGTGGCGGCGAACGTTATCCTCTCGTTCTTCCCGTTCATCCTCGTGCTGCTCACGCTCATCCGCTTCGTCTTCCATTCCAAGACGATGAACGACGTCGTCATCAACCTGCTGCGCGACTACCTCCCCGCCGGACAAGATTTCGTCATCCGCAACCTGAACCTGCTGGTGAACGCGCACCGCGGCGCGCAGGTCGCCGCGCTGCTCATCCTGCTCATCACCTCCAGCGGCGTCTTTCTGCCACTCGAGGTAGCGCTCAACCGCATTTGGGGATTCAAGAAGGATCGCAGCTATCTCGGCAACCAGCTCATCTCGTTGGCGCTCGCCTTCGCCTGCGGCGTGCTAGCGCTCATCTCCGTCGCGCTGACGGCGGGCCAGCAGTCGCTGCTGCTCAACGTGATCGGCAACCAGGCCATCTCGCAGCTGGTCACGTTTTTCGTGATGAAGGTCCTGGCCGTGTTCGCCACCGTCACCATCTTCTTCCTCATCTATTGGCTGCTGCCTGCCGGACACGTCCCCGCGCGCGCGGTTATGCCGGTCGCCATCTTTACCGGTCTGCTTTGGGAACTCGCCAAGTACGCTTACATGTTCGCGCTGCCCTGGCTGAACTTCGAGGAGGTCTACGGACCGTTCTCACTCTCGGTCACGCTGATGTTCTGGGCTTTCTTGAGCGGACTGCTGCTGCTCGCCGGCGCACATCTCTCCGCCGGCAACGACGTCGATTGACGCAGGCCTGTCATCCCGCGCGAGTCGAGGGACCACGCCCTGTACAAAAAGGCTTCCGCCGCGGCGGAAGCCCACATGGGAAATCGAGGATTCGCTGGTCATAGACAAGCCTCGACTTATCGCCTTGGACGCTCTGCCAGTCGGTTAGCAGGTCGCAAAGACCAAATGAAAACAGAAGGAAGGGAGGACAGGAGGAAGAGCAAGAAGAAGAAAAAGAAAAGAGAAGGACAAAAAGAAAACAAACCTCTCCTCCTATCCTCCTGTTTTCATTTGACCTTCATTTCGCCTGCGGTTTCAGATACTGGTCCACCCAGCCATTCACCGTCTCGTACCACAACTGCGAATTCTGCGGCTTGAGCACCCAATGGCCTTCGTCCGGGAAGTACAGCATCTTCGACGGCACTTTCAGCCGCTGCAGCGTGGTGAACAGGTCGAACCCCTGCGAGACGTCCAGGCGATAGTCGAGCTGTCCGTGTATCACCAGCGTCGGCATCCGGTTCCGCCCGATCTCGGCCGCGTAGTTATGCGGCGACCACTTGCGGTAGAGCAGACGGCTCGTCCACGGCGTGCCTTTGAACTCCCACTCCGGGAACCACAACTCTTCGGTGGTACCGTAGGCCGATTCGGTGTTGAAGATGCCGTCGTGCGACACCACACACTGGAAGCGGTTGGTGTGTCCCTGCATCCAGTTCACCATATAGCCGCCAAAGCTCGCGCCCATCGCGCACGTTCGCGTCTTGTCGATATACGGATATTTCGCCTGCACGTAGTCCAAGCCGAGCATCAGGTCCTGATAGGCCTTGCCGCCCCAGTCGCCGTTGATGTCGTCGATGAACGCCTGCCCGTATCCGGTCGAGCCCCGCGGGTTGACCATCACGACCACGTAGCCGCTCGCCGCGAACAGCTCCGCATTCCAGCGGTACGACCACGAATCTCCCCACGCACCCTGCGGCCCGCCGTGGATCAGGAACTTCACCGGATACTTCTCCTTGGCGTCGAAGTTCGGCGGCTTGACGATGAAGCCTTCAACCTTTTTTCCGACGGCGCCGGTGAACCAGAACGGCTCCAGCGGCTGCATCTGGACTTGCGAGAGGACGGCGTCGTTCATGTGGGTGAGTTGCATGGCGACCGACTGCTTCCCCGGCTGACTAGACTCGATAAATAGCTCATTGGGTCGCTGGACCGACATCCCCGAGAAGACCAGCTTGCCCCTGCCTCCATCGTTGATGATCGCCAAGTCGTCGTAATGACCATTGCCAATGACTTCCGCAACGGTCGCTCCTCTCCACTCGACGAAGAGAATTGGAGACTCGCCCTTGTCCTCTGCGACGAACGCAAGCGAGTCCGAGGCGGGGTACCACACAAACGTCCCCACCCAGCGGTCGAACTTCTCCGTCAAATTCTTGCTCTTCCCCGTCGCGCGCTCGTACAGCATCAGCCGCCAGCGGTCGCTCTCGTATCCGCCGCGGAACTGTGCGCGATAGGCGATGTACTTCCCATCCGGCGAGTACAGCGGCGTCCCGTCCGCGCCCTTGTTGGTCGTGATCTGGGTCGACTTCCCTGTCGCGACGTCTAACGTGAACAAGTCGGAGTTCGTGCTCGTGGCTTCTACTTCGGTGATATCCGATGTGTACGCGATCTCCTTCGAGTCCGGAGACCACGCATACGCGTCCTGCCCACCGAGCGAGAATGGCGGCACATCATGCGCGCCGGGAGTGATATCGCGCGTGGTCCCTCCATTCGTTGACACTACGAACAAGTGCGAGCGCTTCGGCCCGCGATACGCGCTCCAGTGCCGGTAGAACAGCTCGGTGAACATGGAAGCTTTCACCTTTGACTTTGCCTGCTGCTCATCTTTCCGCTTGTTGCACGTATCGTCTTTGCAGTCGGGATAGACACCGGACGTGAACAATATCCACTTGCCGTCCGGTGACCACAGCTCGCCGTCGGCTTCGGTCGAGACGCTGGTGATCTTCTTGCTCGAGTCCGCAACCGCCTGTCCGGTCGCGCTGTCAAAGTCGAAGGTGTAGACCTGCTGGCCATCGTCGCCACGACCCAGATACGAGAACCTCTTCCCGTCCGGCGACCAGCGCGGCCTGTCTTCGCGGGTGCCCTTGGTGATCTGGCGAGCATCGCCGCCTGCGGTTGGCACGATCCAGATGTGCGGCGTGCGCGTGTTCTTCTCGAGGTCTACGTCGACCGCCGAGAACAGAACCCACTTCCCGTCCGGCGACGGTACTGGCTCCCCCACGCGCTTCAGCGCCATCATGTCCTTGAAGCTGAAGGGACGCTTCTGTGCGAGCGCTAGGCCGCACAGCGCGACCATCAAGACGATCACGAATGCCGATTTCCAATTGCCGATCGACGATCTCATCGGTTACTCCCCCGAACCCAGGCTGGAACAGGGAACGCTAAATCGGCAGTCGACAATCGTCAATCGCCAATAGAAAAAGCCTCGCCTGTTCGGCGAGGCTCTCTTCACCACTCCAAGGACTTATTTCGGAGGTTGCTGTGGTTGGCCTTCCGGTTTCTTTTCCACTTCCTGCCCCTCGTACGTGATCTTCGTGTTGGATCCGAACCGCTTGTAGTCGGTGTACTTGATCACCTCGCGGATATGCACCGGCCCGCTCTTGAACTGCAGATAATCGTCCGCGCGAGTGTACGTTGGGAACCAGTATCTGCCGTCGACCTGCTCGCGCCAGGTGGTGAATTTCGGGAACAGGTTCTCGTTGTTCTTGCCGCGGACGTCGGGGACGGGCTTGCCATGCGTCATCACGATCTGCAGGTCTTGCCGGTCCACCCAGATGCGTCCTTCGAAGTAACGGCGATCTTTTTCCATGCGCCGGGGCGAGACGTCGAACACGAAGGTGTCGAGCTCGTCGACGCGCTGCTGGCCCACGTAGTTGATGCTGTAATCGGGGATCTCCTGCGACGTCAGCACGAACGGCATGGTCTTGCGGATGTCCTCTTCGTCCTGCGGGGACATGCTCACTTTCCGCAGCGTGGACTGCGGCGCGAATACCACGTTCTCGGTGCGGCGGCCGCGTTCGTCGAACAGGATGTCCGAGACCTGCTGATACTCGCCGTCGACCGTGTCGCCATCCAGCGTCTGGATCTTCACCGTCTGCCGGTAGGTGTAGTTCTCGCGCGCCTGCTTGAAGTCGGCTTCCTTGGCGGCGAACTTCTGGATGATCTGGTCCACCGAAATGTTCTTCGGCTGCGAGGGATCGAGCGGACCTTGTCCGGCATCGTCGTTGCTCTGAGCAAAAGCTGCGCCGGCCAGGAGTGCGATCAGTGCCAGGGCGGCAAGTACGGGGAACAATATGCGTTTCATAGGCTCTTTAACGGTACTAGATTAGATGCTAAATGGCTTCCATAGTTGCGGTTGGACCAATAATCATTATAGGAAGAGTCATGCTGAGGAGCGTCGCGGGCGGGCGCTTTTCCGGGCGAACCCGCAACGACGAAGCATCTCATCCGCCAGCAC
>JALYLW010000092.1 GCA_030774055.1 Acidobacteriota bacterium | reverse complement strand
TTCGTGACCTTCGTGGTTAAGAAAACGCGGTCAAAAAGAAAACGCGCAGCCCCATCGCGAGGCTGCGCGTCAAAGCTGAGCGCTAGGTGCGGCCGAAGTATTCGGCGTTGCGCGCGGTGAAGCTCTTCCACTTCTCCGGCAGGTCATCGAGCGCGAAGATGGCGGAGACGGGGCACACCGGCACGCACGCGCCGCAATCGATGCACTCGACCGGATCGATATACAGCATCTCTTCGCCACCGTGGCGCGGGTCGTCCTTCTTGGGGTGGATGCAATCCACGGGGCAGGCATCGACGCAGGCAGTGTCCTTGGTGCCGATGCAGGGTTCAGCAATCACATAGGCCATAGGGGTTTCTCAGAAAGAAGATAACAGCGCTTCAGGACCGCCCATTCTAACAAATCCCCGATTCCTGACAAGCTGCCATTACGCGCCGACCAGTTCCTTCGCCTCGGCCGGCTGGTACTCGGTGATGTATCCCGCGACCGCGCTCGCGGCGACCGTCAGCGGCGAGGCCAGGTACATCTGTCCCGGGCCGGAGCGTCCCGGAAAATTGCGGTTCTGCGCGCTGATCACGATCTGGTCGGGACGCGTCGAGACGCCCGGGCCGGCATTGATGCACGCGCCACAACTCGGCTCGATCACGATCGCGCCCGCTTTCTGGAAGATGTCCAGATATCCCTTGCTGATGGCGTAATCGCGCGTCTCCTGCGAACCGAACTGGATATAGAACTTGGTGGACTCAGCGACGCGCTTGCCCTGCTTGAGCGCGTCTGCCAGCACGCGCGCGTACATGTCCATGTCTTCATTCTTGCCGGCGGTGCAGGTGCCGCCGTAAGCGATCTCGACCGGCACCGGCGTGTGCAGCTCGCGGACCGCCTTGCCGTTGCCGGGATCGCCGGGCGTCGCCACCATGGGATGAATGTCGCTGGCGTTGATGTCGATGACGTGCGCGTACTCGGCGCCCGCGTCGCTGGTCAGGCCCTCGAGCATGCGCTCGACCTCGTTACGGTCCAGGCCGCGGCGTTCGACGAGGAAGTCGACCACCTTGTCATCTGGAACAACTACGCCGGTGAAGCCGCCGATCTCCGCCGCCATGTTCGTCATGGTGGCGCGCTCGTCCACACTGAGCGTTGCGATGGCCTCGCCGCCATACTCCATGACTTTCGCAAGGGCCTTGCCGCTCTTGATGTAATCCATGGCCAGCAGCACCAGGATGATGTCCTTGGCAGTGACGTTCGGCTTCAGCTTGCCGCGCACATTCACGCGCACCGATTCGGGCACCTTCACGCGCACGTCTTTCGTGATCCACGAATTGAAGACGTCGGTGGTGCCGATGCCGAAGGCGACGCATCCGACCGCGCCGACGTGCGGCGTGTGCGAGTCGGAGCCGACGTTGAGCTGGCCCGGCAGCGCGTAGCTCTCCGTGATCACGGAGTGGCAGATGCCTTCCGAACCCTTGCGGTCGGTCAGTTCGCCGTGCAGCTTGATGCCCTGCTTCTTGGCGAAGTCACCCTGCTTGAGCTTGAGCTGGCCGGCAAGGTCGAGCAATCCCATCTTTTTCTTCTCTTCCGAGATGACCTCGTCGAGGAACGTGAGGTGGTCGCGGAAGAAGATGATGCTCGCCGGATCGTTGACCTTGGCATCTTTACCAACGTAGCGCTCAAAAAAGATGGCAGCCATCGGCGTCACGTACTCGTGCGAGAAGCGCAAGTCGGTGCGCGCAAAGCCGGTGTCGCCAGGCTGGACGGCAGCGACGCCGGGCGTGCCCTGCTCGTTGATCATGTGGCGCGCGAAAATCTTTTCGGAGATGGTCATGGGGCGCGCGGCCGTCTTCAGCGGCGGCAGGAAGACCTTCTTCTGCAAGCGCGCGACGTTGAACGGGAACAGCCCGCCGTACTCGATGACCTGGCGCGTGATCTCGTCTTCGCCCGCGGTGAACTTCGCCAGCGGCACTTCTTCGCTGCCGCGCACTTTATCGATGAGCGAGAAGTCGGTGGAGGTAAGCACGCCCAGGTTCTGGCAGTTCTGCTTGTAGATACGCTCGATGTTCTCCGCGATCACCAGCTTGATGCCGGCGGACATCTCCGCATATGGCGATTGCTCGCGGCTCGATCCTTTGCCGCGCCGCTTGCCGCTGACGGCGGCCACGAACCCGCCACGCTTCACGTCGCCACGGCCGATGGGCGTCTCGGTGCCGCACTTCAGCCCCAGGTACGGGATCTCGCCCAGCGTCTCGTCAAAGTAAAAGCAGTAGTGCGCCGGCGTGATCTCGTCGGTGGAGATATCGTCGCGCAGCTTGGGATTGTTCGCCGGATCCTTCGTGTCCCAGGGCAGGTCTTCACCCGCGAGCTGCCGCTTGATCAGCTCGGGGTCCTCGGTGAGGAACAGGATGCGTCCCTCGAACCGCACATGGTCCGGGCGCTTATGGATCTCGCGGCTGAGAAGAGGATTGTCCACCCACTGATTTTAGCAAACGCCTGCCCCAGATGCGTTTCGGTGCGGTGTGTTACATTCCGCTTCTGCACCCTACGTCATGGCACAGTGCAAGCGTTGCGGTACCAAGATGTCGCGGTTCTCGCTCGGGGGCCTGAAGGAGATCTGCCCCGAGTGCGAGAAGCAGATGGCGCCCTACCGGGCGCAGGCGGCGGCGATCCCGTCCGCGGTCGCGGCCGCCACCCCCGCCGTCACGCTCACCCTGCTCGTGCTCAACGGGTTGTATTTCATCGTGATGGTCGCCTCCGGCGTCTCGCCCTTCGAGCCGGACGGCCTGCAGATCCTGCGCTGGGGCAGCGAATACGGCCCGCTCACGCTCGGCCCGGAACCCTGGCGGCTGTTCACCTGCATGTTCATTCACATCGGCGTCATCCACCTGCTGTTCAACATGTGGTGCCTGTGGGACCTGGGACGGATGGCGGAAACGCTCTACGGCCGCGCCGCCTTCCTCGCACTCTATCTCGCGTCCGGCGTCTGCGGCTCGTATCTCAGCCTGGCGTGGAATCCGCTGCGCGGCAGCGCGGGCGCTTCGGGCGCGATCTTTGGCGTCGCCGGCGCGCTCATCGCGGGATACAAATTCGGGAACCTCGCCATCGATCGGGTGGCGATCCAGAAGACGCTGCGCAGCGTGGCCCTCTTCGCCTTCTACAACCTCGTCATCGGACTGGGCGGCAACATCAACAATATGGCCCACCTCGGCGGACTGATCGGCGGGCTCGCCATCGGCTTCGCCTTCACGCGCTTCTTTCCGCCCCGTTCGGAGCGGTACGAGCGGGCGTTCCTTCCCCTGCTGGGCGTGATCGTCGTGGCATTGCTGCTGGGATATTTCGGACTGCGCCGGATGAAAAGCGACGTGCTGGCTTATGGCCAGGCCGACCTCGCGCTCGAGCGCGACGATTGTGCGACTGCGATGCCGCTGCTCGCGCAGGCGATGGAAAAACGTCCCGCCCAGGCGGACGTGCATCGGGCACTTGCCTTCTGCTACGAAAAGTCAGAACGCGTGGGCGACGCCGTCCGCGAATACCGGCGCGCCGTCGAGCTCGACGCCACCGACGCTTACTCCTGGAACCGCTTGGGCTGGCTCACGCTCGATAAGGATCCAGCCCAGGCCGCCGACGCGTTTCGTGCCGCGCTGCGCGCCGATCCCAAAAGCGTGGAAGCGCACCAGGGACTCGGGCTGGCGTTGGTCGATAGCGGCCACGCCGGCGAAGGGCTGAAAGAGCTCGAGCAGGCCGCTGCGTCGAGCCCCAGTGAACCCAAGGTCCTGCACGCGCTGGCCTACGCCTATCGGAAGCTGGGACGGCCCGCGGACGAGATCAAGCCACTCACCCACCTCGCCGAGCTCACGCCCAACGATCCGAAGGTGCACGCCGATCTGGCGGACGCCTATGAAAAGCTCGGCGATATGCCGAGCGCCACGCACGAGCGGCAGCTCGCGAAACAGCTGGAAGAAAAGCAGGCGGGAACGCCGGCGCGTTAGCCCAGATAGGATTTAGCGGAACGAAGTCTACCGCTTCTCGTATTTCTCGCCCGCCTCGATCGCGACCTTCAACTTATTCTCCTGCGGCGGCAGCGGACACGTCGCGTACGGCGTGAAGCCGCACGGCGGCGTGAATGCCTGGTTGAAGTCCAGTATGACCTTGCCGTCCTTGGGCATGGCGGAATAAAGATAGCGGCCGGCGCCGTATGTGGACTTCCCGCTGGTCCCGTCCGCAAAGATGAAGAACAGCCGGTCGCCTTCCGCCACAGCGCGCAGCGTGACCGTCTGCCCGCCGGTTTGCCCGCCGGTTTGCCCGCCGGTTTGCGCACCGGTTTGCTCACCGACGACGAAGCGCGCCAGGCCGGGACTCTCATACTGCATCACATCGTTGAGCACATTCATCACCGGGATCTTCCTTCCCGGGGACGGCACCCAGTCCGCCGTGACGCGCCACTGCATATCGAGCGGGAAGGTGGGGACACCTTTGAACGCGCGCAGCGCGGGACTATCGAGATCGCGGAGCCGCAGGCCGACGCGCTCGCCACGGTCGCCTCGAACGATCACGTGCATGCGCAGCGTGCCCAGCCCAAGGACGGTCGGCGGGCCGGGTGGCTGCGGCAGCATCGCTGTCTCGCGTGCCCCTGCCTCGCGGATGCGCTTGCCGTTGACCGTCGCCGCCACTCCGGGCGCAAGTCGCACGCTCACTTTGCCGCCTTCGTTCTTCCCAGACCCCATGACCAGCACGCCCGCGTGCGCCGGCCCTTTCGGAAGCACGATGGCATTGTCGCTGGCGCTGCCGAAGGTGCTCTCGCCCGGTTTCAGCCAGAACAGTCCGCTGAGCGGCAGCCACTCACTGCGCAACTCGGCGACCCGGTCGTGTCTCCACTTTGCCACTTCGCGAAGATATCCGGGATCGGGCTTCGCAACGGCCTTCGACGCAGCCGAGCCGGCGGCAGCGCATACGCCCAGCACCCAAACTCCAAGGATCAATCCGGCGCTGTGGACCTTCCTCATTCCCGCATCACCTCGGGCTTCTCGCGGACGGCGCTGCCCACGCGCTGCGCGACCCGGTCCAGCAGTTGCTGCACGGTTGGTTCTTCCGGCATGTTCTCCTGGGCGCTGACCGAGCTTTGCACGATGGGCTTGAGGTTGCCGGAGCGGAGCAGCGCAAACTCCACGCGCGCGATGGTTTGCAATTCTTTCTCGCTGCCCGTCAACTCCGCCGGGGGGCGTGTCAGATCTTCGATCGACTCGCGCCGCGTCTTGAAGTCGGCGACGTCACGCAACTCGGCCAGCGTGACGTAAAGAGTGAAGTCGCAACGCTGATCGCGTGGCGCTGTGTCCACCCCGCCGGGTGTCTCGCCGGCGATGGCCACCGCCTCGATCCTGCGCTGGTCGGCGGCTTTCTTCGACGGCTTGTTGCGGCTGAGTTCCTTCATCAGGTGGTCGCGCTGCAGCGGGAGACTCACCGAGCGCCGCGCCAGGTTGCGGATCTGCGCCACGCAGACGCGGATCGCCGGTTGCTTCCCCGACTCTTCTTTTTTGTCTTTTTCCTGCGCCCCCACGCTCGCGCTGAAAGCACTGAGCGTCAGGACGACAGTCAGAACCATCGCTCTCTTTTTCATCGCCACTCCTTCATTACCGCGGTTTGCGCGCGGCCGCATACTCGACCGCATCCGGCAGTCCCTCGACGCGCCCTTCCAAGATGGCGCGGAACTCGGCGAGCAAGGCCGGGTGCAACACACCATTTGACGCGCAGACCTCGCGGCTGGAGATATCAAATGGCGCATCGCTGAAATCCGTGACCTTGCCGCCGGCCTCTTCCACCAGCAGCACGCCGGCAGCGGTGTCCCAGGGATTGAGGTTGAACTCCCAGAAGCCGTCGACGCGTCCGCTGGCCACGTTTGCCAGGTCGAGCGCGGCGGAACCGGCGCGGCGCACGCCGTGCGTCCGCAGCGTGATCTGGTGGTAGAAGTGGATGTTCGGATTCTTGTGCCGCTTGTGGCTGGGGAACCCGGTCGCGACCAGCGCTTCGCTCAGCTTCGCCGTCTTCGATACCGCGATGCGCTCGCCGTTGAGCCGGGCGCCGCCGCCTTTCTCCGCCGCGAACAGCTCGTCGCGCGTGGGATCGTAGAGCACGCCGGCAATGCGCTCGCCTTTGTGTTCCAGCCCGATTGAGACGCAGAACACGGGAAAGCCGTGCGCGAAATTCGTGGTGCCATCGAGCGGATCGATGTACCACTTGAAGTCGGCGCCGGTCTCGGTGCGCGTGCCTTCTTCTCCCAGGATGTCATGCTTCGGAAAGCGCTCGCGGATGCGTCCCACGATCAGCGCTTCGGACTCGCGGTCCGCCACCGTCACCAGGTCCACGTCGCCTTTGTATTCGATCTGGACCTTGGCCTTGGCCTTGAAGTGCCGCATCAGCAACGCGCCGGCCTCGCGCGCGATCTGCTCGATGAAAGGAAGGAAGTCGCCGGACATGAGGGGAGCCACCCGGAGCTCAAGACAAAGACAGTCTAAAGCAAACGCAGGCGGCCCCGCCGGGCGGGACCGCCTTCTCGAACCTCGACGCCGCTCAGCGCCTACGCCCAGTCTCTTCCGAGATGTACATGATGTCGTGCTTGAAAATGAACAGGTTGGGCTGGCCATCGCGCGTCAGGCGGATCATGCGCTGGTCGTAGTACTCGACCCAGCCGCGTACGACCTCGCCATCAAGCAGCTTCACCGCCACTGGCGTCTGCTTCTCGCCCAGGGCTTTGAGGTACTGCGCTTCCTGCCCGGTCTCATCCGGTGGTGGCAGCTTCGATTTGGTGGTGCTCCGCGAGGTCAAAGGGTTCGGATTGCGGAAAGCCATGGCCGCATTCTACCCCAATCGCCCAGCCTCAATGCGGACGCGAAATGTAGTACCCCGTCCGGTGCCGTGCGCGCATCTGGTTCAAGTCGTCCGCCGCAGCGCCGCCCGCTGCCGGCGCCGGCGCTAATGTGACGGCGAGGCGGCGGAAGTCTGAATCCGCCTGGCGCGCCTTGGGATAGAAGCCGAGCAGGTATTGCGTGCGCAACTGCTCGCTGATCTGCCGGAAGACTTTATCGAGTTCGGGCAGCGACTTGGCGTAGTAGTAGCGTCCGCCGGTGTCTTCGGAGAACTGGATGAGCGCGTGCTCGCCGCCGGTGTTGCGTCCCGCGCTCGATTCGATGGGGACGACGATGATGGAATAGATGATCGCCTCCGATTCTTGCGCCGCGCGCAGCGCCTGCTGGTAATCCACCTGGCTCATGGTGTCGCCGCCATCGGTGATGACGACCAGGACTTTGCGGCCCTGGCGCTTGGCTAGCGCCTCGCTGGCGAGGAACACGGCGTCAAACAGTGCGGTCGCCGAGCCCACATGCACGCGGTCGATGCCGCGGTCGATGGTGCGCAGGTCCGAAGTGAAATGGACAAGCTCGTCCACCTGCTCGGAGAACTGGTAGAGCGAGAGTGCGTCCTGCCGGCGCATGATCTCGTGGATGAAGCGCCGCGCCGACTCCAGCTCCAGCTTCAGGCTGGTGCGGACGGAGAGGCTGGAATCGACGGCCAGCACGATGGAGAGGGGCAGCTCCGATTCCTTGGCGAAGACGCGAATGTCCTGCGGCACGCCATCTTCGGCGAGCCGGAAGTCATCCTTCACCAGGCCGCCGACCGGCGCGCCGTGCGCGTCCGTCACCGTCACGTAGACGTTCACCAGCTTCACGTCCACTTTGAAGGTGGGCTGCGGGTCGCCTTTTTGTTCTTCCGTCTTCTGGGTGTAGACGGCGGGAGGGTTGCCCTGACTGTTGCTTTGCGGGGCGCTGTCTTGGGTGTTGTTTTGAGCGCCGTCCGGAGCGTCATTTTGCGCGACGCCCGGCAGCACCAGCGCGAGCAGAACTGTAGCAACAGCGAAATGGCGGCAGGTTTTCATTCGCAGGTCTTCATTATGAGTTGGTGGATTGGAGATTTAGATGCAACTGGCAGTCGATCGGCCACTCCGATCGCCCTTTTGCGCTCTATTTCGCGCCCTTTCCGGCAGTTGGGATCGCTTCCGGGAACGCCTCGCCGGGGGCCCACACCGCGCCGTCCGCGAAGAACTCCTTCTTCCATATGGGCACGGTCTGCTTCAGCGTGTCGATCAGCCAGCGGCAGGCTTCGAAGGCCGCAGCGCGGTGCGCTGAGAACACAACGATCAGCACGCTCGACTCTCCGATCTCGAGCTTCCCCAACCGGTGGACGATGGCCACATTGCGGATGGCGAACTTCTGCCGCGCCTCCGCCGCCAGCTGCTCTAACTGCTTGAGCGCCATCGGCTCGTAGGCGTCGTACTCCAGATACTTCGTCTCGCGTCCGCGCGAATGATTTCGAACTATGCCGTCAAAAATAACGACCGCGCCATCCTCCGGACGCTCCAGCTTGGGAACGATGTCGTGCGGCACGATGCGCTCGCGCTGCATGCGTACCAGTGGTTCGCCAGGCGGCGCCTTCGGCGGCGCGCCTCCGGAGACCGGAGGCAGCAAGGCGATCTCGTCGCCATCCTTCAATCGGCTCTCCACCGGCGCGAACTCCTGGTTGATGGCGACGGCGGTGGCCGCGAGGTAGTCGGTGAGCTTCGGCCATTGCTGCTCGCATTCGGCCAGCGCGTCGGCAAGGCGCGCACCGTCCGCGAGCGTGAGCCGCTGCTCGCCGCCGCCGGCGATATCTTTCAACATCCCGAAGAAAAGCACGCGCACCTGCACGGAAAGAAGGATACCGGAGTTGCCGCGCATCGCGCGTGCATTTAGGCTGCCGCCAGTGGCACACCTGGTAGACATCCAAACGCGCGCTGGCGGAGCCACACTGCTGCGCATAACGGAGGGCGAGACCAACCGGCTCTCGCGCGCGGCCGTCCTTGCGTTGACCACTGCGCTCGAAGGCCTGCAACGCGCGCCAGCGCCCCTCATCATCACCGGCAACCAGCACTTTTTCTCCGCCGGCGCCGACCTCAACCAGGTCGCCGCGCTCACCGCCCCCGCCGCCTACGAGTTCGCGCGCATGGGACAGCGCCTCATGCGCCTGGTCGACCACTTCCCTGCTCCCGTGATCGCGGCCATCTCCGGATACTGCATGGGCGGCGGCCTCGACCTCGCCCTCGCCTGCGACCGCCGCATCGCCGCCCCCAACGCCATCTTCGGACACCGCGGCGCGGCCCTCGGACTGATGACGGGATGGGGCGGCACCCAGCGCTTGCCACGTCTCATCGGGAAGGCCCGCGCGCTGCAGATGCTCGTTGCCGCGGAAAAACTCCACGCCCAGGACGCGTTGCGCATCGGATTGGTGGACGCGATCGCCCCAGACCCAATCGCCGCCGCAGTAGCCGCCGCCGAGCTCGCCACTTAAACTCGCAAACCAGCACCGCGTTGCGCCCCCGCGAAGCGTCATTTAACCTAGCTGGTTTCCCGCGGACCCCATGGCCGAACACACGCACACCGCCGCCGACAACAAGCTTCCCACGCACGTCGACGCCACCTCGGCGCGCTTCGAGAAGAACATGCGTGCCATGGCCGACCTCGTCTCCGTCGTCCATAACCAGGAAGAGAAGGTGCGCGAGGGTGGTGGCGCGAAGGCGATCGACGCGCAGCACGCCAAGCAGCGGCTGACCGCGCGCGAGCGCATCGCGCTGCTGCTCGATCCCGGCACCACGTTCTTCGAGCTTGGCCTCTACGCCGCTTACAAGATGTATGAGGAGTGGGGCGGCGCGCCCGCGGCTGGCGTGGTCACCGGCGTCGCGCGCGTGCAAGGGCGCCTCTGCATGCTCATCGTCAACGACGCCACGGTGAAGGCCGGCGCCTTCTTCCCCATGACGGCGAAGAAAGTGATCCGCGCGCAGAACATCGCCATCGACAATCACATTCCCACCATCTACCTGGTCGATTCCGCCGGCGTCTTCCTGCCGCTGCAGGAAGACGTCTTTCCCGACCAGGATGATTTCGGCCGCGTCTTCCGCAACAATGCGGTGATGTCGGCGATGGGCATCCCGCAGATCGCGGCCATCATGGGCATGTGCGTCGCCGGCGGCGCCTACCTGCCGCTGATGTGCGATCACATCCTGATGACCGAAGGCAGTGGCCTCTTCCTCGCCGGACCGGCGCTGGTGCAGGCGGCCATCGGCGCAAAGTATTCTGCCGAAGAGCTGGGCGGCGCGAAGATGCACTCGCAGATATCCGGCACGGTGGACTTCCGCGAGCCCAACGACGAAGCTTGCATCGCGCGCATCCGGTCGCTGGTAGACAAGATCGGCCACAAACGGGCTTCGCTCTTCGACCGCAAGAAGCCCGAGCCGCCTGCCTATTCCGCGGAAGAGATCTACGGCATCTTCGATGGCGACCCGGCACGCCAGTACGACACCAAAGAGATCATCGCGCGCCTGGTCGACGGCTCGCGCTTCGACGAATACAAGCCCGAGTACGGCGAGACGCTGCTCTGCGGATACGCGCGCATCGGCGGCTTCGCCGTCGGCATTGTCGCCAATCAGAAGAAGCACGTGCACCAGATCGACCACAACGGCAACAAGCGGGTGGAGTTTGGCGGCGTGATCTACACCGAGTCCGCCGAGAAGGCCGCGCGCTTCATCATGGACTGCAATCAGAACCTCATCCCGCTGGTCTTCCTGCACGACGTCAACGGATTCATGGTAGGCCGCGACGCGGAGTGGAGCGGCATCATCCGCGCCGGCGCCAAGATGGTGAATGCCGTCTCCAATTCGGTGGTTCCAAAGATCGCCGTGATCCTGGGCGGCTCCTTCGGCGCCGGCCACTACGCCATGTGCGGCAAAGCCTACGACCCGCGCTTCATGTTTGCCTGGCCCACGGCAAAATACGCGGTCATGGCAGGGACCTCCGCCGCCGGCACGCTGGTCGAGATCAAGGTCAAGCAGCTCGAGCGTGGCGGCAAGAAGCTGAGCGAAGCCGACCGCAAGAAACTCTTCGACGAGGTGAAAGCTACCTACGACGAGCAGATGGACCCGCGCTACGGCGCGGCGCGCCTGTGGCTCGATGCCATCGTCGATCCGCTGGAGACGCGCGCGGCGATTACCATGGCGCTCGAGGCCGCAGCCCTGAATCCGGAGATCAAAGATTTCAAGGTCGGAGTGCTGCAGACATGAGTGTGAAACTCATCGAGTGTCCGCGCGACGCCTGGCAGGGATTGAAGGGCCAGATCCCCACCGACCTGAAGGTGGCGTACTTGCGCGCGCTCATCGGCGCCGGCGTCAAGCACATTGACGCGGTCTCATTCGTCTCGCCCAAGGCGGTGCCGCAGATGGCCGACTCCGAAGACGTCCTGCTGCAACTCGATCCGTCCGACGATGTGGAGATCATCGGCATCGTGGTCAACGAGAAAGGGGTCGAGCGCGCCATCAACACCGAAGCGGTGCGCACGCTCGGCTTCCCTTACTCCGTCTCCCCCACTTTTCTGGAACGCAATCAGAAGCAATCGATCGAGCACGCCGTCGACGAGCTGGAAAAAACCAAGAAGATGGCGGACGAAGCCGCGCTCGAGGTCGTGGCGTACATCTCGATGGCCTTCGGCAATCCGTACGGCGACGTTTGGACGGTCGAAGAGGTCACCGAAGCCGTGGGCATCGTCGCCGATATGGGCATCGAGATGATCTCATTGGCCGACACCATCGGCATGGCCACGCCCGACCAGATCAGGGCGCTGTGCGAGCCGGTCGCGCTGCGCTACGACCACGTCGAGGTCGGCGTGCATCTGCACAGCCGTCCGGAGAACGCCGCCGCGAAGGTTCTGGCAGCGTACGATGCCGGCATCCGGCGCTTCGATTCTGCCCTGGGCGGTCTCGGCGGATGTCCTTTCGCGCAAGACATGCTGGTCGGCAACATCCCCACCGAGACGGTGATCGAGGCGCTGGCACAGCGCGGCGAGGCCAGCCCGTACAGCAAGTCGCTCGAAGCGGCGCTGAAGATGTCCACCGAGATCGGAACGAAATACGCGATGGAGGTGAGGCACTGAATCCCGAATCAAAGACGCC
>JALYLW010000091.1 GCA_030774055.1 Acidobacteriota bacterium | reverse complement strand
AGGCGAAGCCGATCCGGTCGCCGGAATGAGTTCATTTCGTATTGAAGGAGCGTGGTAAATGCGGTCTACTTCCCCCGCCATGAATGCCGATCAGCTGAAATATCTCATCCGTGAAATCCCCGATTTCCCCAAGAAGGGAATACTTTTCTACGACATCACCACGCTGCTCAAGGACAAGACCGGGCTGGCCACGCTGATCGACGCGCTGGCCGAGTACTACATCGGCAAGAAAGTCGACCTCGTGGTGGGCATCGAGGCGCGGGGATTCATCTTTGGGCCGGCACTGGCGTATCGGCTGAATGCCGGGTTCGTCCCGGTACGCAAGCCGAAGAAGCTGCCCGGGGAGACGCACAAGGTCACCTACCAGCTCGAGTACGGCTCCGACTCACTCGAGCTGCACAAGGACGCGGTGGTGAAAGGGCAGCGCGTGGTCATCGTGGACGACCTGCTCGCGACCGGCGGCACGGCCGCAGCCACGGTGCAGCTCGCCCAGCAATCCGGCGCGGAGATCGCCGGGCTCGGCTTCGCCATCGAACTCGACTTCCTCAAAGGACGCGAGCGGCTGGCCGGGTACGACGTCTTCTCGCTGCTGCATTACGACAAGTGAGTCCACTCCTTGTGAACGCGCGAAGGATGACGAAAAAGCCGCCAGGTGGGAGGATGCCCGTGCCCGGCGGCGCGGACCGCGTCATGCCCCGAAGGGTCAGGTGCGATCCTATGCCCTCTCAGAGGCGCGGGATGGCGAGGCGGATGGCCGCCGAAAATGCGGTGTTAACCGTATTTACAATGGGGGCCGAGGCCGCTTATAGTAGCGAAGCTTAAGTCTCCCCTCCTTACAGCTGAGCACCCGGCTGCGCGGCGCCAAACCGCCAGGCGGCCCTCGGAAAGGCTTCGTGAGCGCGAAATCCGCAGCAGCAGAAAAAGAGGCACGCAAAGACTTCGTCACCGCTTTTGCGGATGCGGTCCAGCGCTTCACCTCCCCGGCCACCAATGACGAGGTGCTCGCGCTCGTGCCCAACATGCTGGTGCATGACTTTGCCGCGGAGCGCTCGGAACTGTGGCTCTGGGATGAGCAGTCCGGCTCTGCCTACCTGACGCATTCCGCCACCCAAGCAGGGGGCAAAGACGTAAGCCACCGCCACGACTACGCCGCCAAGAGTGAGGGCGTGATCGGCAAGGTCGCCGCGGTCAGCAAGACGATCGAGAACATCAAGCTGGCAAGCTTTGGCGGCGACGATCAGGAGTTCGCCGAGCGCACCGGATTCAGCCACGTTTCCGCTTATCCGCTGGCCGCGCGCGGACGCTTGGGCGGCGTGATCGTGAACTACGCCACCGGGCCGGTGTCGGAAGAGATATTGAAATGGTGGCTGCTCTACGCCGAGATCACCAGCGTGAGCGTGCAGCAGGCGCTGGCGGCGCAGGAGAGCCAGAAGACCATCACGCAGCTTTCGCTGCTCTTTGAAGCCACGCGCCTGTTGAACTCGACGCTCGACTTGGCCGAGCTGCTCGACCTGATCTTGAAGATCGCGCGCACCGAAGTGAAAGCCGATCGCGGCACCGTATTCCTGGTGGACCCGCAGAAGAAAGAATTGTGGTCGATCGTGGCGTCGGGATTGCAGAACCAGGAGATCCGCCTGCCCTTCGGCAAGGGTGTGGCCGGCCGCGTGGGCGAGACCGGCGAAGCCGTCAACATCGACGACGCCTACAACCTGCCCTACTTCGACCGCAGCTTTGACACCAAGACCGGCTATCGCACCAAATCGCTGCTTTGCCTGCCCATCCGGCACCACACCGGCGAGATCGTGGGCGTCATCCAGCTGCTGAACGCGGTGAATGGCAAGTTCAAGCCTGAAGACCTCGACTTCCTGCAGAAACTCAGCGGCCACATGGCGATGGCGCTCGAGAATGCGCGCTTGCACCGTGAGTCGCTGGAGAAACAGCGCCTGCAGCGGGAGATGGATCTGGCGCGGAGCATCCAGCGGTCGCTGTTGCCGGAGGCGCCGCCGGTGGTCCCCGGATACGAGATCGCGGTGCTCAACGAGCCCTGCTTCGAGTGTGGCGGCGATTATTACGACTTCCTGAATCTTGGTCCGCAGACGTTGCTGCTCGTGGTTGCCGACGTGGAAGGCAAAGGCGTGGCGTCCGCGCTGGTGATGAGCAACCTGCAAGCCACGTTGCGTGCGCTGGTGATGCACTTGCATTCGCTCGAAGTGTTGACCCTCTCGCTCAACGAGATGATCTACAACGACACCAAGAGCGAGAAGTATCTTTCCATCTTCTTGGGCCTGGTGGACACGCGGCGCAATGGCCTGCACTACATCAACGCCGGGCACGTGCCGCCCATCCTGGTTTCCGGCGCGACGGGCGAGTGGAAGCAGCTGACCGATGGTGGCACCGTCATCGGATTGTTTCCGCACGCGGAGTATCAGCGCGGTTCGGTGAAACTGAATCCCGGCGACGTGCTGGTGACCTGCACCGACGGCATCGGCGAAGCGCAGGACACCAAGGAAGAGGAGTACGGCTCCGAGCGGCTGGCTGATTGCATCGCGCGCAATCGCGACAAGAGCGCGCAGGAGATCGTGGACATCGTGCTGCGCGAGGTGACCGACTGGTCACGCGGCGGCACCCACGTGGACGACAAAGTGCTGATGATCCTCAAGGTCAACGATCAGGGGAGCATCACGCAGGCGATCGCCCGCGGCGAGCCGCGGCACCCGTAAGGACCAGTGGTCAGTGGTCAGTGGTCAGTACCAGCCGCTGTCCCGCCTTCAGATAGCCCTTCTTCCGGAACCAATCTTCCATCGCAGGTTGCAGCTTTTCGAGTGGGACGCGCGCGCCGGCCTCCATCTGGCCGTCGGCGGTGGGCAGGGTGTCATCAAAAACGGCGTCGTTGGTGAAGTTGCGCATGGCAAAGCTGTCGAGCCACTTCAGCGGGCAGGGCAGCCGTTTGCCGTCAGCTTCGTATTCGACGCGAAGTTTTCTGGAAAACATAGTGGCTAGTGGCTGGTGACTAGTGGCTAGTCTGAACACTCGTCTGAACAAAGGAGCGCCGCTTCCGCGCGACGCTCCTTCTGAGAACTGAGAACCGGGAACTGAGAACTACTTCATGACCGGGGACGGGCCGGCCGCACGCACCGCTTCGGGGGCGTCGAACCTCTGGAAGTTCTTCACGAAACGCTCGGCCAACTCGGCCGCCTTCTTGTCATAAGCGTTCTTGTCGGTCCAGGAGTCGCGCGGGTTCAGCACCCGTTCGGGGATGCTATCGATGTGCTTGGGGATGGAAAGCCCGAAGGCGGGCTCGTGGACGAACTCCACATCGTTCAACTGTCCGCCGATCGCCGCGCGCACCATGGCGCGAGTGTAGGGAAGGCTCATGCGTTTTCCCGTGCCATAGGGGCCGCCATACCATCCCGTATTCACCAGCCAGCATTGCGCGCCGTGCTTGCGCATGCGTTCGCCGAGCATCTCAGCGTAGACCTTGGGGGCACGCGGCATAAAAGGCGCGCCGAAGCAGGTGGAGAAAGTCGCCTGCGGATCCTTCACGCCCGCCTCGGTGCCCGCGACTTTGGCGGTGTATCCGGAGAGGAAGTGGTACATCGCCTGTTCGGGCGAGAGTTTGGCGATGGGGGGCAGCACGCCAAAGGCGTCGGCGGTGAGGAAGACGATCTGTTTGGGATGCGTGCCGATGCCGGGGATGATCGCGTTCTCGATGTAGTCGATGGGATACGCGGCGCGCGTGTTCTCGGTCAATCGGTCGTCGTCGTAATCGGGGATCTTGGTCTCGGGATCGAGCACCACGTTCTCGAGCACGGTGCCGGTGCGCAACGCGTTCCAGATCTGCGGCTCGTTGGCCTTCGAGAGCTTGATGCACTTGGCGTAACAACCGCCCTCGAAGTTGAAGATGCCGGTGGGCGACCAGCCATGCTCGTCGTCGCCGATGAGCCGGCGCGAGGGATCGGCGGAGAGCGTGGTCTTGCCGGTGCCGGACAATCCAAAGAAGAGCGCGGTATCGCCCGCAGCGCCGAGGTTCGCCGAGCAGTGCATGGGAAAGACGTCGCGCTCGGGCAGCATGAAGTTCATGATCCCGAAGACGGACTTCTTCATCTCCCCGGCGTAGCGCGTGCCGCCGATGAGCACCATCCGGCGGGTGAAATCGAGCAGGATGAAGGCTTCGGAGTTGGTGCCATCGCGCCCGGGTTCGGCGAGGAATCCGGGGGCGCAGATGACGGTGAATTCGGGGTTGTGATCCTTCAGTTCGGCGGCGCCGGGGCGAACGAACAATTGCCGGACGAACAGGTTGTGCCACGCGTATTCGTTCACGAAGCGCACCGGCAGGCGATACTGCGGATCGGCGCCGGCGTAAAGGTCTTGCACGAAGATGTCTTTGCCCTTGAGATAGCCGAGCACGCGGCCGAGCAGGGCCTCGAACTTTTCCGGAGCGAAAGGCTGGTTGACCGTGCCCCAATCCACCGTGCCGGCGGTGAGGGCGTCTTTCACGATGAAGCGGTCTTGGGGGGAGCGCCCGGTGCGCTTGCCGGTCTCGGCGACGAGCGCGCCGTTCGAAGCCAGTACCGCTTCCTTGCGCTCGAGCGCAAACGCGGTGAGGTCTTTGGCTTTGAGGTTGCGGCGAACGTTGCCGCCTTCCAGTAACTGGTCCAGCTCGCTGAGCTGCGTCCTGGTAGACATGAGCGCGATTCTCCTCACTCCCGAAACCTTCATTGTGCATCTTCCGGCAGGCGCTTGCCAAGAAAGGAACAAGGAAGGGCACTAGGCCAGGATGCGGCGGGGGATCTATAGCTTTCGGAGGCGCCTAGAAGGGCGTCTCTACCCGGGGACGTTTGGCCAGGGGGCTAGAGGGCTTCCGCAGGGACAGGCTTTTCCGCTAGAACCGCCTGCACGTGCTGGAGCGTCTCCGCGACGCCGAGCGAATACATCTCGCGGCCGCTGGCAGAGCCGTCTTCAATCGCCCGCTTGAGGTAGTGGCCGGCGGTCTGGATGGCGAGTGGGTCGGTGAGCACGCGGCCGGTGCGCGCGTGGTACTCGATCCACGCAGGATGCGGCAGCGCGATCCAGACCGGCTGCCCATCCACCATGAACTTTATGTCGATGGCGTCGGCATGGCGGGTGGAGATGGCGGTGATCAGCGCCTGGAAGACGCAGTGCTGCGGCTTGCCGCTCCAACGCTCGGTGACATGGAAGTCGGAATACATGCGCGGGAAGATGGTAGCAGAGGAGAAAGGAGAAAGGACAAGCGCGGCCGCCATTCCCGTTTCTACGCGGCCGTCTGCCATAATCAAAACCATGACGGCAACCAGAAAACCATCGGCGGTGCGCGTGTTGCGCGCCAAGCCGCTCGAGCGCGTGCCGTGGCTGGTGCACGGCTTCTCGACGCGGCCGGGCGGAGTGTCAAAGGCATACGGCCGCGCGGACGATCTCAATCTCGGTTTTACCAAAGCGGACGCGCGGGGTTCTGTGGAACGCAACCGCCGACGTTTTTTGGATGCGCTAGGTGCGGGCGGAAGCGAGGCTTGGCCGCTCGTCACGCTGAAGCAGGTGCACTCCGACGTGATTCATCGCATTGATAAAGCGCGGGCCTCGAAGCTTGGGAAAACGCAGCCGGCGCTGACTGGCGACGGCCTGGTCACCAATGTTCCCGGCGTGCTGCTCGCCATACAGGCCGCGGACTGCCTGCCCGTCCTGGTGGTGGATCCGGAACACCGCGCCGTGGGGGCGTTCCACGCGGGATGGCGCGGCACGCTGGCGCGCATCGTGGAAAAAGGTGTGGGCAGGATGCGCAAGGAGTTCGGTTCCGACCCGGACAAGCTGCTCGCCGCCATCGGCCCCGGCGTCGGCGTGTGCTGTTATGCGGTCGGCGCCGAGGTGCGCGACAAGTTCGAGTCACAATTTCCCTGCGCCGGCGAGTTGTTCGAAGAGGTCTACAAGTCCGACCCGGTGCGCGAGCGGTATCCGCTGCTCTTCCTCACCGCGCGCGCTCCTGGACACAGCGAGACCATCGGGCCGCAACTGCACCTCGACCTCGCCAAAGCCAACCGGCGGCAGCTCGAAGACGCCGGCGTCCCGCCGGCGAACATCACCGGCCTCGCGATGTGCACGGCGTGCAAGCCGAAGCTGCTGTTCTCTTACCGGGCTCAATCTGGCAAGACGGGGCGGCTGCTGGGTGCGGTGGGGATCCGGCCGAAGGCAGCGACGGCGAAGTCCTAGGGAGGCAGCGGGGAAGCTGCTAGGATTTCCGGCACCGCCATGTCCAAACGAGAAGTATTGCGGATCGCGTTCGAGGCGCTGCGCGCGCACAAACTGCGCTCTTTCCTCACCTTGCTGGGCGTGATCATCGGCGTGGCCAGCGTGATCGCGGTGGTCTCCGTGGTGCAGGGGCTGAACGAATACGTGACCGCGCAGGTGATGGAGTTCGGTTCCACCTCCTTCAGTGTGAGCAAATTCTCCCAGGGCTTCAGCTCGCTCGACGATTACTGGCGCGAGTCGCGGCGGCACAACCTGACGCTCGAGGACATGACGGCGATCGAGAGCGACTGCGCCAACTGCCAGTTGGTGGCGGGCGTCTACAACGAATTCAAGACGGCGAAGCGCGGCAACAAGAGCGCGGAGAACGTGGACCTGCGCGGCGTCACGGTCAACGCGCCGTTCATCGGCTCGGTGATGGAGCTGAGCGAGGGCCGGCACTTCGCCGCGCTCGACATCGAGCACGCGCGCGATGAGATCATCATCGGCGCCGACGTGGTGGACCGCCTCTTCACCGAAGGCGAAGACCCGCTCGACAAAGAGATCACGCTCGACGGGCGCGTCTTCACCGTGATCGGCGTGGCCGAGCGCAAAGGGCAATTCCTCGGCTCGCCGCAGGATAACTTCGTGCGCATCCCGATCAGCGTGTTCAAGAAGATGTACGCGACCAGCACGCGGTCCTTGAACATCCAGGTGCAATCGCGCACGCCGCGCGACATGCAGCTGGCGATGGAAGAGACGCGCGTGATCCTGCGCAGCCGCATGCATCGCGGCTACAGCGATGACGACGGTTTTGCGATGGCCACCGCCGAGACCTTCCTCGACTTGTGGCGCAACGCCACCGCGGCCATCTTCATGGTGATGATCATCGTGGCTTCGATCTCGCTGGTGGTAGGCGGCGTGGTCATCATGAACATCATGCTGGTGTCGGTGACGGAGCGGCGCAAGGAGATCGGCATCCGCAAAGCGGTGGGCGCGAAGCAGGCGGACATCCTCAAACAGTTCCTCGCCGAGAGCGTGATCCTCTCGGTCCTGGGCGGCGGGCTCGGCATCGGCTTGGGCATCCTGGTCGCATTCATCGTTTCCTGGACGTCGCCGCTGCCGGCCGCGATCCGGGTGTGGAGCATCTTCGTTGCGGTGCTGGTGGCCTCGGCGATCGGCATCTTCTTCGGCATCTATCCGGCGCGAGCGGCGGCCAAGCTCGATCCGGTAGTGGCATTGCAGTCGGAGTAACGCATGTTCTGGCAGATCATCGGCATGGCGCTGAGCACGATCCGCGGCAACAAGCTGCGCTCGTTCCTCACCATCCTCGGCATCGTGATCGGCATCACCACGGTGGTCGCCATCGCCGCCGTGATCCAGGGACTGAATGGATGGTTCGCGCACCAGGTCTCCAGCCTGGGCTCGAACATTGTTACCGTCACGCGCCTGCCGCAGTTTTCCGGACGCTTTCCCACGGAAGAAGAACGGCAGCGCAAGGAATTGACGCGCGACGATGCTGAGGCGGTGCGCCTGGAAGCGAAGAACGTGGAGATGGTGACCAGCATCCTGGCACTCGACTTCCAGAGATTTCCCAACCCGAACGTGCGCAGCGGACGCATCCATGCGGCGAACGTGAAGGTGTTCGGCGTGGAGCCCGACTACATGAATGTCTACGTTTCCTTCGTCCGTTCCGGGCGCTTCCTCAGCGAGGGCGACGTCTACCATCGCGCGCCCGTGGTGGTGCTGGGCGCCACCGTGGCGGAGACCATGTTTCCCAGCCAGGATCCGGTCGGCAAGACGGTGTTTTTCGAGAACGACTCCTTCGAGGTCATCGGCGTGCTGGAGAAGCGCGGCTCCATCTTCGGCTTCGATCGCGACAACTTCATCTGGCTGCCGATCACGACGATGCTGAAGCTGCATCCGGAATCGAAGGACGGCCTGACCATCGCGATGAAGGCGAATTCGCAGGAAGCGATCCCGCTGGTGATGGACCAGGTGACGGAGCTGATGCGGCGGCGGCGGCACGTGCCCAGCAACCAGCCCAACTCGTTCGACGTGGGCTCGCAGAATCAGTTCATCGATTTCTACAAAGCGCTGACCGGCGGCGCGTACCTGGTGGCCATCGTGGTCGCGTCCATCGGACTGATGGTCGGCGGCATCGGCGTGATGAACATCATGCTGGTGTCGGTGACGGAGCGCACGCGCGAGATCGGCGTGCGTAAAGCCATTGGCGCGCGGCGCAGCCACATCCTGCTGCAATTCCTGCTGGAAGCGATGGTGCTCACCGGCATCGGTGGCGTGATCGGGATCATCCTGGGCTCGCTCATCAGCGTGCTGGTCAACTGGCTCTCGCCCGTGCCCTCGGCCATGCCGGTGTTCTGGATCGCGCTGGCGTTCGCGGTATCGGTCTCGGTGGGATTGTTCTTCGGGATCTATCCAGCGGCGCGGGCGGCGGCGCTCGATCCTATCGAGGCGTTGCGGTATGAGTAGGTCGAAAACCGTCGGCCACGGATCTCACGGATGACACGGATGGATCAAGATGGGAAAGCGGGTCGGGTATGGCAGCAAATGAAAAAGGCCGGCAATGAGCCAGCCTTCAAGAATCCGTGCTATCCGTGATATCCGTGGCTAATGCTTTTCGCCGGTGTTGACCAGGTCCTTCAGTTCCTTTGACGGCTTGAAGTAAGGGATACGCTTTGCCGGGACCTCGACGCGCGCGCCCGTCTTGGGATTGCGTCCCACGCGCGGCTTGCGCTGGCGGGTGCGGAAGCTGCCAAAACCGCGGATCTCGATCTTGTCGCCGGCGCGCAGCGAGTGCACCACGCTATCGAAGATGGTCTCAACGATCACTTCGCTGTCTTTGCGAGTCAACTCCGCCAGGCGCGATACCTCGTCGATCAGATCGGCTTTCGTCATAACGACTAGCTCCGTGGTCTTGAGATTGGGCCCGAGTTATCTCCTGAAATCCATCTCCTGGTTTACGCGCTGCTCTATTTCCCTGATCTATTTCCCTGATCTATTTCCCTGATCTATTTCCACAGATAGTAGAACCCGACGTGGGTCTCAAGCAAACGAGCCTTGCTGGGAAGCAGTTCACTGATGTCTCCGAAAAGCACGTCGGCCAAGGTACGGCGCTGCGGCTCGGGATGCACGATAGTCGGCTCGCCCTGGATGCCGACCGACTTTGCCGTGTCCGCGATGCAGGCTTGGAAGTCGCCGATCTCATCCACCAGCTTGAGGTCTTTGCCTTGCTTGCCGGTCCAGACGCGGCCGTCGGCGAGCGCCTTCACATCTTCGAGCTTCATCTTGCGGCCCTCGGAGACGGCGCCCATGAACTGGCCATACATGTCGTTGATCAGGCCTTGCAGGTATTCCTTTTCGCGCGGAGTGAGCTCGCGCGTGGGCGAGCCCGTGTCTTTGAATTCTCCGGTCTTGAAGGTGATGGGCTTGAGCTTCGCCCACTTGACCAGGTCTTCGTAGTTGTACCACTCGGCGATCACCCCGATCGAGCCCACGACCGAGCCCGGATTGGCGAAGATCTTGTCGCTGGCGGAGGCGATGTAGTAGCCGCCGGAAGCGCCGACCGTCTCGATGGAGGTGACGACCTTCTTCTTCTTCTCCTCGCGGATGCGCTTGACCGCGGTGTAGATCTCCTGCGAAGCGGCGACGCCACCGCCCGGGGTATCCATGTGCAGGATGATGGCTTTGACGGAATCGTCGTCGCCATATTTCTTCAACTGCTTCACCACGGTGCGCGGCTCGAAGATGACGCCCTCGATATCCACGACCGCGATCTTGTCGCCAAAGCCGGAGAACTCGGCGTTGTGGTTATCCGTCTTCACGCTGAAATAGATAAGCAGGAAGACGGCGAGCAGGAAGGCGAAGAAGGCGCCCCCGCCGATCACCACCCAGAGCCACACGCGCGGTTTCTTACTCTGCGGACCACCGCCCGGCGGCGGCGAAGCGAGGAACGGAGGCGGCGGGGAGTACGAGACCGGCGGCGCGTAGGTCGGCTGCTGCGGCGCCTGATACGGCGGCTGGGGCGGCTGGTTGGGGTCCATCGGGTCCATGGGTTTCTCGACCTTGGGGAATCGCAAGTGTAGCACCAGCCGCGGGTTGCGGCCATGCGAGGAGGGAGTTGGGTCGGGGACCTCACGGATAAGGTGGGCCACGCGCCTCAATCCAATAACGGTTCAGCCGGATGGGACGACATCATCACAACCCGACTGAACAGTTACTGAGGCTGCTGGCGCCGGCCGCGCAACGGACTACACTAAGTCCGTGCGCCGCATCCTCCTCATCGTCTTCTTGCTTGCCGGTTGCGCTTTCGCCAAGCAGCACACCATCACCTTCGGCAAGCCGATGGCGGTGAAGCTCTTCGTGGGGCCGTCCGAAGACAAGACGCAAGCGATGACCGTCCGCGCGCTCTATGTGGACGGCAACCTGCGCGAGTTCACCACCGGCGAGCCGCACGATGTCACGGACCGGATGTTCGTTGTCCGGCGAGTATTTCGGGTGAACGACGCGCTGCCCACGGACGATAAAAAAGTGCCGGCATGGAAGTGGCAGCGCGGCGGCTGGCTCATGGTCGAGCGCGCCAGTGGGCACGTCACGCGGCTCAACTTGCCTGACTTCGATCCCTACTATTCCAACGCGACCTGGTTTCGCGATTATGCCGCGTACTGCGGACTCTCCCAGAGCGACGCCGCCAGCAAGCTCTACGCGGTGGTGGTGCAGCTGGGGCAGAAGCGTCCGCTGATCCACAAGCAGCTGGGCGCAGCGCGCGGCGAGGAAATGCCCGACTCGGAATGCGCGCCGCCGAAGTGGGAGCGCGCGCCGGTGCGCGTGACGTTTGCGCCGGTGGGCAAGCCGGCGGCAAGCTTTGAAGTCCACGGGCGCTGGGCCGAGCCGGCGGAGACGCCGGCAACGGCCGGTTCTTCGGAAGACGACGATAAGGAATAATGAAGTCGTGAAGTCATGAAAACATTGGATGAATTCCTCGCCGACGCCGCGCAAGCCCACGGACATCTCTGCGCCGGCCAGGTGCTGGGCGTGCGCATGGCCATGCTCGGCCTGGAAAAACTCGGCATCGAAGACCCGCGCGGCAAAGACCGCAAGCGCCTGGTGACGTTCGTAGAGATCGATCGCTGCGCCACCGACGCCGTGGCCGTGGTCACCGGCTGCCGCCTGGGAAAGCGCGCGCTGAAGTTCCGCGACTGGGGAAAAGTCGCGGCCACGTTCATCGACGTGGCCAGCGGACGCGCGGTGCGCATCGCGGCGAAGGAATCCTCGAAGGAGCTGGCGCGGCGGGCGCATCCCGAACTGGCCGACAAGAACCAGCAGCAGATGCTGGCCTACCGCGAGCTCGCGATCGACGACCTGTTCGACGTCCGCTGGGTGAAGGTCGCGCTCGGGCCCGAGGAATTTCCGGGATACAAAGGCGCGCGTACGGTGTGTGCGCTTTGCGGCGAAGGCATCAACTTCCGCCGCGAGGTGCAGCGTGACGGCAAAACGCTGTGCCGCTCGTGCGCCGGCGAGAGTTATTACGAACCGCTCTGAAAGTTCGCCCAGCATTCTTCCTCCCACACAAGCAAAACCGGCTTGTGTGGGGCACCCACATTTTCGGCCCTAGAACTCAGAAGGCGCCGCGCGCGTGTTCGTACGCGTGGCCGAGTCGGAAGAGGGTGGGCTCGTCGAAGCGGCGCGCGAGGATCTGCAGGCCGATGGGCAGGCCCGACTTGGTCTTGCCGCACGGGATCGAGATCCCGGGCACGCCGGCTAGGTTAGCGGTGACGGTGTAGATGTCGGCGAGGTACATGGCGAGCGGGTTCCCCGCCTTTTCGCCGAGCTTGAACGCGGCGGTGGGCGTGGTGGGGGTGACGATGGCATCGACCGTGGTGAAGGCGTTATCGAGATCGCGCGTGAGCAACGCGCGTACGCGCTGTGCCTTGAGATAGTAGGCATCGTAGTATCCGGCGGAGAGCACATAGGTGCCGAGCATGATGCGACGCTTGACCTCGTAGCCAAAACCTTCGTCGCGCGTCTGGCGGTACATCTCGGTGAGCGTCTTCGGATGACCTTTGTCATTCAAACCAACGCGGAAGCCGTAGCGGACGCCGTCGTAACGCGCGAGGTTCGAGCTGGCCTCCGCGGTCGCCAGCACGTAATACGTCGGGATCGCATACTTGGTGTGCGGCAGCGAGATGGGAACGACCTCGCAGCCGAGCTCGCTGATCTTCTCGACCGCCGCCTCGACCGAGGCACGGACTTCCTCGTCGAGGCCTTCGCCGAAATATTCCCTGGGGACACCAACCCTTAATCCCTTCACCGGCTTGCCGATCTCGGCAGCGTAATCCGGCACCGGCACATTCGCGCAGGTGGGATCGAGCGCATCGTGCCCCGCGATGTGCTGCAAGATGAGGGCGGCATCCTTCACCGAGCGCGTCATCGGACCGATGCGATCGAGGGACGACGCGAAAGCGATGAGGCCGTAGCGCGAGACGCGCCCGTAGGTGGGCATGAGTCCGACGATGCCGCAAAATGCAGCCGGTTGGCGGATCGACCCGCCAGTATCCGAGCCCAGCGCGGCGACCGCGGTGCCGTTGGCGACTGCCGCCGCCGAGCCGCCGCTCGAGCCACCGGGAACGCGCGACTTGTCGTGCGGATTCTTCACCACGCCGTACGCCGAGTTCTCGTTCGACGAGCCCATGGCGAACTCGTCGCAGTTGGTTTTGCCGAGGATGATCGCGCCCGCCGCTTCCAGGCGCGCGACCGCGGTGGCGTCGTAAACGGGAAAGTAATGCTGCAACATCTTCGAACCGGCGGTAGTACGAAGCCCGCGCGTGGAGATCACGTCCTTGATGCCGATGGGCACGCCGGCAAGCGGGGGCAGCGCGTCACCTTTGTCGGCGAGGCGGTCGATGGCGGCGGCCTGCGCGAGCGCGCGCTCGGGCGGATAGATCAACCAGGCGTGAGTGTCGTCTTTCTCGATGCGCGCGTGCAGCGTCTCGACCAGCGTCTGGGCGGAGAATTGCTTCTCCTGGAGGGCGACGCGGGTGGATTCGACGGTGAGAAGGGTGGGGTCCATGGCGGCCATTTGTTCTAACGCTTCATCGCTTGATTGCTGATCGCCTCATCGCGTCATCGCTCGATGACCTTGGGGACTTTGAAGAATGTGGGCTGGCCATCGACCACGCCCGTATCGGGCGCGTTGCTGAGGGCTTCGTCGCGGGGCAGCGAGGGGCGTGTGCGGTCCTCGCGAAGAGGCGTGACGCCGGTTTCGTCACCGGCGACGAACGCCATGGGCGGGACTGCATTGGTGTCAACTTGGTTGAGCATGTCGATGTGGTCAAGCACGGCGTTCAGGTCTTTTAACATGCGCACGCGTTCTTCGGCGGTGAGCTCGAGGTTCGCCAGGCTGGCGACGTGGAGCACGTCTTTGTCGGAGACCTTCATTTGTCTCGCCGGGTCTTTGAGTTCAAGGCGGGGTTGAAGTCGGACGAGCGCTGAGGCTCCTTGCGCTCATGCCCCGGAAAGACGAACTCGATGCGCTCGACCTTGCCGTTGGTGATGCGGTTCAGCGATTCGAGATAGTGCGGCAGGAATCCGTGGAGCTGGTTGCGCCAGCCGGCGTCTGGCACTTCGACGCGCAGCACGCCGGCGGAGAGTTCGATGGCCTTCGTCTTATCGGCGACGGCGGTACCGCAGACCAGCGGCCACGCGAGCACGGCAGCCTCTTCTGGCGGCGCCTTGCTCAGCGCCTCGACCACGATCTTGCGCAATCCTGTGCCGGCGCGTTCCATGGTGGAAGAGAGGATTCTACGCTACATCGCGCGGGAGAAGACCGGGACCGAAAACCGGCCTTACCTTCGTAATCTTGCGGGTTTTTCACGCCGGGAGCAGGATAGCGCGCAGGTTGGGGCGCTGAAGGTTGGCGCTCCGCGGGTCGGGAAGGGGCAACATGCCGGGCAAGTGGAAGTTTTCAGGGTCTCCCGCGGCACGGGACAAGCTCATAGAATCCGCGATCGTGCTCCTGGTACTGGTGGCGGCCGCGATCGCTTACTGGTTCTTTCGCGGGTGAACGGCTGTGCGCGGCTGAACGGGTTCACGAGGCGGAGCGGGAAACTCGCGGCGCACGAAGTCGAGCGCGGCTTGCTTGCCGGAAAAGCGTCCTTCGAGTTGCGCGTCCTCGGCGGCTTGCAGGATGGATTTGAACTCCGGGCCGGGCTGATGGCCGAGCGCGATGAGGTCATCACCGGTGAGCAGTGGGGCGGGACGGATCTCCTCCGGCGGCGTCTCGGCAAGTTTTTGCTTCACGAAGTCATACAAAGAAAGGTCGCGATGGCTCGACAGGCAATCCATGCGGTGCAGCTCGAGGTGCTCCTCGAACTGTGGGAGGCGGAAGAAGCGCTTGAGCGTAGAGGCTTTCATGCGCGGCGCATCGGCGAAGCGCATGTGGTTGGCGACCAGAGCGCAGACTTGCTCGGTCTCGGCGTGGGAGAGGCGGAGCCGCTGACAGATAGCCTGCGCCATGCGCTCGCCGACTTCTACATGACCGTCAAAGCGGATGCGGTCGGGCGCGAGGCGGAAGGTGGGCGGCTTTCCCACGTCATGCAGCAGCGCGCCGAGCGCGAGCGCCGGCGGGCATCGAGCCTCGAGTTTCTCCAGGATCAGCAGTGTATGGACCCAGACGTCGCCCTCCGGGTGGAACTGCGGCGGCTGCTGCACCCCTTTCATGCGCTCGACCTCCGGAAGGATCTCGTGCAGTAGTCCGGTCTCGTCGAGCAGCTCGAATGCGCGCCGCGCGGCGCCCTCCGTCAACAGCTTCACGATCTCATCGCGGATGCGCTCCTGGCTGACTTGGTGGATCTGCGGCGCCAGCTTGCGGATGGCCGCGAGAGTGGCGTCGTCGATGCGGTAGCCGAAACGCGCGGCAAAGCGGACGGCGCGCAGCATGCGCAGCTTGTCCTCCGCAAAACGCAGCGCGGGCTCGCCGATGGTGCGGACGAGCTGGTTCCCGATATCGGCGCGTCCGCCGACATAGTCCACCACCTCGCCGGTGATGGGATCCATGAGCAGGCCGTTGATGGTGAAGTCGCGGCGCTGGACGTCTTCCCTCGCGTCGCGCGCGAAGACGACCGCGTCGGGATGGCGTCCGTCGGAGTAGCCCAAGTCGGAGCGAAAGGTAGCAACTTCGATGTTGAAGGGACCGCCGTCCCCTGCAAACGGAACCAGCACCACACCGAACTGGGCGCCGACGGCGTAGGTCTGCGGAAAGATGGCCATCACCTGGTCAGGCGTGGCGCTGGTGGAGACGTCGTAGTCGGCCGGCTCGCGGCCGAGGACGAGGTCGCGCACGCATCCACCGACGAGCCAGGCTTCGTGCCCGCGCGCGCGCAGGGTGCGAACGACTTCGGTAGCGGCTGCTTTCGGCGTCATGAGAAGGCGATGCCGTCTCGGCGACGGGTCACCAGTCAAGGCCATGATAGAGGATGGGGAAAGGAAGCGGCGGGCCTCAGCGGTGTCCTTTAGTCCTTCGGCGAGTGCGCGCGCAGCACTTCGCGGATCTCGCGGTTGATGCGCGCCGAGTCGCGGACGGCGGTGTCGATCATGTCTGCCCACTTCTTGCTTACGTCATCGAGCTTCGACTGCTGCAGCAGGTAGGAGGCCTGCATGATGGTCTCGATCGAGTTCGAGAGATCGTGGGCGAAGGTGCGGAGCTGCTTGCTCACCTCGGCGGACATGCCGGGCTGCTCACCCTGCGGCGTGTCGTTAGGCTGCGGCTTCGGTTGCGCCATCGTCGTTCTCCTGGGCTAGCTCGATCTTCCAATGTTCGGGTGGAGCTGGTGCCGAAGAAGGGACTCGAACCCCCACACCCTTGCGGGTACATGGACCTGAACCA
>JALYLW010000090.1 GCA_030774055.1 Acidobacteriota bacterium | reverse complement strand
TAGTGAAGAGGTGGCCGAGCTTTTCTTTCTTGGTCTTCAAGTAGTTCTCCGAGGCGGAGTGGGCTTCAACCTCGCAGGGAACACGCTCCACCACCTTCACGCCGGCACGTTCGAGCGCGGCGACCTTGTCCGGATTATTCGAAAGCAGGCGGACTTCCTTCAGGCCGAGTGATTTCAGGATCTCGGCGGGCAGGGCGAAGAGCCGCTCGTCGGCTTTGAAGCCGAGGTCTTCGTTGGCTTGGACGGTGTCGCGACCTTGGTCCTGTAGCTCGTAGGCCTGCAACTTTGCGATGAGGCCGATGCCGCGGCCTTCCTGCTGCTCGTAGACGAGGACGCCGGCGCCGGCGGTCGCGATGGCGGAGAGTGCGAGCTCGAGTTGCTGGCGGCAATCGCAGCGGAGGGAGCCGAAGACGTCTCCGGTGAGGCACTGCGAGTGGATGCGAACCAGTGGCGGCGTCTTCGCGAGGTCGCCCATGACCAATGCCACCGCGGTTTCCTTGTTGGCCGCTTCAAAGCCGAGGATACGGAACTGTCCCCAGCGTGTGGGGAAGACGGCCTCGGCGACTTTCTTGACCATGTCACGATTATAGCGATGCGCGGGCGTTTGAATGGACCTGCGTCGCGATAGGGGTTCTTCGACTGGCGCTCACCCGCCGGGACGGGCTCGCGCTTCGCTCAGAATGACAAATCATGTTTGCGCGAGATAAATGCTAAAGTGAGCGGCAATGGACCAGAAACTCATCCTGATCACGCTGCTGGTGAAGCTGGGCGTGGCGGCGGCGGTGGCGAGCGCGGTGGGGCGGTCGAAGGAGTTCAAGCGCCTGCTCTTCCGCGAAGACCGCACCTTCGCGCAGACCGTAGGCTTCATCTCGTTCATGGCGGTGCCGATCGGGTTGGGCATCATCGTGCGCCAGAACGTGCGCAACTTCCTGGCCGCCGACATCTCGTTCGAGAGCGTGATCATCGTCGGCGTGATGGGCGGGCCGCTGGCGGGCGCGCTCTACGGCGTGCTGGTGGGAGCGCCGGCGCTCCTCAACCAGGAATACCTGGCGATGCCGTTCTTCGCGGCGGTGGGGTTCCTCTGCGGCATGCTGCGCAACTTTGCCACCGACCACGAAGAGATCTGGTCGTTCTCGCCTTTTCTCGACGTCAGCGTGTATCGCTGGATCAAGCGCAACATCCGCAAGCCGCGGTTGGACTGGCAGACCTCATTCTTCCTGGTGATCATCGCGCTGGCATTCGCGCAGCAGCAGCTCGGGCGTTCTTTTCCCGGCATGCTGTTCTATCTCGACATCCCACGCACGCAGTGGCTGGTGCTGCTGGCCGACTACGCGACGACCATCGCGGTGGTGGCTATCCCACTGAAGATCTGGAACCTCACGCGCATCGAGATGAAGCTGGAAGAGCAGGAGCGGCTGCTGCTGATGGCGCGCATGGAAGCATTGCAGAGCCAGATCAATCCGCACTTCCTGTTCAACACGCTGAACTCGATCTCGTCGCTGACGCGGGTGGACCCGGAGACAGCGCGCGACATGATCGTGAAGCTGGCCAACATACTCCGGCGCATCCTGAGCCGCAACGAGGCGTTCGTGCAGTTGCGCGAGGAGATCGAGTTCATCGACGACTATCTCGACATCGAAGTGGTGCGCTTCGGGCGCGACAAGCTGCGCGTGACGAAGGAGCTCGACCCGGCATCGCTCGACGTGGTGGTGCCGGCCATGATCCTGCAACCCATCGTCGAGAATGCGATCAAGCATGGGCTGGCGCCGAGGGTGGAGGGTGGCAGCATCACGCTGCGCAGCAGCCTGCGCGGCGAGCGCGTGATGATCGAAGTGGAAGACGATGGCGTGGGCGTTTCGCCGACGGGAACGGCGGCGACCTCAAAATCGGGTATCGGGATGGCGAACGTGGCGGAGCGGTTGAAGGTGCTCTACGGAGAGAATGCCGGGCTGACCATCGGCGAGCGTGACGGGCAAGGGGGAACGAGGGTCACGCTGGATTTCCCGGTGCTGGAGCAGCTCGACTCGGGACCGGTGGCGAACGCAGCCACGGTGATCTATGAAGCGCGCTCGAGCACGGAGCGGTAGAAGTCCTCGTATTGCGGAATGATCTTCGAGGCGCAGAAGCGCGATTGCGCGCCGGCGCGCGCGGCCCTTCCCATCGCACGCAACCTGGTTTCGTCGGACAGGATGTCGATGGCGTAGCCCGCCATGGTGTCCACGTCTCCCACCGCGGCCAGGAATCCAGTGACGCCGTGTTCGATGACCTCGGGCACGCCGCCGACGTTGGTGGCGACGGTTGGGACTTCGCACGCCATGGCTTCAAGCGCGGCTAATCCAAAAGACTCGAGCTCGCTGGGCATGAGCATGAGGTCGGCCATGGGAAGTCTCTGGTTGATCTCGTTCTGCTTGCCGAGGAAGTGGACGCGGTCCTGAATGCCCTTGCGGCGCGCGAGCCACTCTGCCTGCGAGCGGTCAGGACCATCCCCGATCATCAGGAGTTTGGCGGGCAGCTTCTTTTGCACGCGGTCGAAGATCTCGATGACGTCGGTGATGCGCTTCACCGGCCGGAAATTCGAGAGGTGGACGAGGACGCGCTCGTCGTCGGTGGCGTACTCGCGGCGCGCCTTCTTGGCGTCGACGTAGCGCATGTAGAGATCGCAGTTGACGAAGTTGTAGATGGTCGCGATGGGATGCTGGATCTCGAATTCGTTGATCGTCCGCTCGCGCAAGTAGTTGGAGATGGCAGTGACGCCGTCACTCTGCTCGATGGAGTAGCGCGTGATGGGGAGATAGGAGCGGTCGGCGCCGACCACCGTGATGTCCGTTCCGTGCAGCGTGGTGACGAAGGGCAAGCGGCGCGGCGGCGTGGCCGCGGCGAGCATCTGGCGCGCCAGCATCGCCGAGACCGAATGCGGGATGGCGTAGTGCACGTGCAACAAGTCGAGTTGATGCAGTTCGGCGACTTCCGCCATGCGCGTGGCGAGCGCGAGGTCGTAAGGCGGGAACTCGAAGAGCGGGTAATTGGAAACGTCGACTTCGTGGAAATAGATGTTGGGATGCTGCGCGTTCAGCCGGATGGGCTGCTTGTAAGTGATGAAGTGGATCTCGTGGCCACGCTCGGCAAGCTCCATGCCCAGCTCGGTGGCGACGACACCGGAGCCTCCGTAGGTGGGGTAGCAGGTGATGCCGATCTTCATCGTGGGTAATGGATGATAACGGAAGGGGGAGGATTCAAAACGTCGCCGCTGGTAAGTCACTAGTCGCCGGTCGCTAGTCGCTAGGAAAACCGGGGCCGAGGAAGGCTGGCGGAGAATCTGCTTCGCAATAGGGATTCTTCGACTCGCGCTCGCCCGCCGGGGCGGGCT
>JALYLW010000089.1 GCA_030774055.1 Acidobacteriota bacterium | reverse complement strand
CGCCGCCGTCGTCCACCTTCTTCCCGAAGACGTCATCCAATGACGGCGCCGGGTCGGTGGAGCAGATGGTCACGGGGACCCGGGGCTCGGTGGCGCGCGAGTGGAACGCCAGCGCCGCCGAGACGGTCGTCTTGCCCACACCACCCTTGCCCAGCGTGAGCGCGAGCGGCGTCTCCAGCTTCGGCCACTTCGTTCTTGTAAACCTGGTTTTGACGAACCGCAGCTTCGTCGAGGCTGCGCCCGGGGGCACCGCCGGCTTCGTCTCCTGTATCCGCAGCGGCTTGCCCTGGAAAACGTGCGCACCGAATGCCGCGAGCTGCGCCGCACTCAGCAGCGGATGCCCCGGATCGGGCGCAAGGTGTACTGGCAGTCCGCGAAAGTGTTGGTGCAGGAATGCCCGCGCCGCTTTCGTCGCCTGCGCCTGCTGGCTGCAGGCCGCACAGCCTGCTTCCCTCCCGACGGCCTTATTCAGCACTACATCCGTGATGGCGATGGGCGGATCGGATGCGCGCATCTGCTGGGCAACGCGCACCGATTCGTTGAGCGAGAAGGTCTCGCTGGTGGTGACCAGCGTGACGCGTGTGGCCCCGCCCGAGAGTGCCGCGCGAACGTCCGCCACCATCTTTCTCCACTCCTTGATGAAGGGCTGCGAGACCGGCTGTGCGCGGCCGCCGAAGTGCGCTGCCAGCACCTGGTCGCGGCCGGCAGCGACATCGAGAAAGTCGAGGAAGCGGGCAAAGTGCTCCGGCATCTCGAACAGCCGCAGCGTGTGTCCGATGGGCGCGGTGTCGACCACGATGCGGTCGTAGTCTGCGTCCGCCAGGAGGTCGTGGATCGCCAGCAGTGCAGCCATCTCCGCCATTCCCGGCAGCGTGGTATCGAGCAACGGCTCGATCTCGGCGCGCGAGAAGATTGTGCCACTCTCCAGCAGCGCGAGGATGGCGTCGCGATTCCCGGCGAGGAAGCGGCGGAATCGCTGCTCCGCATTCACCTGCCAGAGCCACAGGCCGCCCACGCGCGGGAGCCGCAGACGCTTCGGCGAGTCGCCTAATCTCACCTCGAACACGTCGGCGAGGGAGTGGGCTGGATCGGTCGAGAGCAGCAAGACGCGCTCGCGCGGCTTGGCCAAGGCGAGGCTTGCCGCGTAGGCAGCGCTCAGCGTTGTTTTGCCCACGCCACCTTTGCCGACGAAGAATGCGAGCGCGCTCACCGGGTCATTCTATCTGTCTGTCTTCGCATCTATCGGGCGATAGACCGGGCTATCTCGAGCCCTGAACCGGGCGGGCTCCCACCGCGTATCCACCACTAACGGCCGCAGGTCGCAAAAAACGCCGCCCGGGACAGAACGCGCTCACCACATATAATCCAGAGACCAGATGACAGAACACTCCAACCGGTCCCTGCGGCGAATCCTGCTGGCGCGCGGCATCTCGCGCCGCTTCATCCCGCAGACGCGCCTCGCGCAGCTTGCCGGCTACGCCGCCGGCATCACGCTGCTGTTTGGGTTGTTGCTGCTGGGGTTGCGCTGGAGCGGCGCCAACGCCGCCGGCATCGGATTCGCCCAGTGGTGGTTCAACGCCGGCCGCATCGTGACGGGCGTGTTGCTGTTCGCGCTGCTCATCCGTTGGTTCCGGCAGCGTTTTCTGTGGAGCTTGCGCCGCCGGCTGCTCGTAACCTACTTCTTCATCGGCGTGATCCCCATCGTGCTGCTCGTGGTATTGGCAGGAACCGCCTTTTACTTGATTGGCAATCAGTACGCGGCATCGGTCGTGAGCGCGGACCTGCATGGCGAACTCAATGCTCTGCGGGTCGGCGCCAATATGCTTGCAGGCGAGGCTTCGATCGGGAAGAAACCTGGCGCTCTCGCTGACAGCCCGGCCTGGCGGACCTTCCGTGCTCAGTTCCCCACTACGGAGATCGCGTTGTGGGAGGGCACCGACGCCCAGCATGTTCTGTCCGCGCCGGATCCACCCACGTTCGCAAGACCCACGTGGGCGAAGGAAGACCGGCAAATCGTCGCCAACGATAACGGAAAACTTTATCTGCGCGTCATCAAGCATTTCCAGCGAGGTGGGGTGCCGGCGCTTCTGGTCGCGAGCGAGTCGCTCGATCGGACGCTGCTCGACCGCACCGCCCGGAACACCGGCCTGGTGCGCTTTTCGGATAGTAGTCAGGTTAGTAGCCAAGTGGACTTCAACGTCGAAGACTCTTCCGCCTCCGCGCCCGCGCCGACTCAGTCCCGCCAGCTCCGGCCCCGCATCGTCCTCTCGCCGGTCGAAGGCGGATCGCTGCCAAATCCCGCCTTTGGGTGGGACACAGAACGCACCTTCGGATCGTTGGTCGGAACAGTGGATTGGGATGACGGGGATCTGGGCACAGCGTTGCTGCAAGTGCGCACTCGCGGTTCTGTCCTCTACAGCCGGCTCTTTCGTGGGCTGGCGGGATGGGGCGTTGGCATAGCGATCGTGTTGGCGATCGTCGCGATCGTCTTCGCCATCATCGAGATCATCGCGCTTTCGCTCGGCCTCGGACTCTCGCGCACCATCACCAGGAGCATCTCAAACCTTTATCGCGCCACGCTGCGTATCAAGGGTGGTGACTTCAGCCATCGCATCCACGTCGAAGGGCGCGACCAGCTGGCCGAGCTACAGCGCTCGTTCAACGCCATGACGGAAGACATCGAGCGCCTCATCCTCACGCAAAAGGAGAAGGAACGCATGCAAGGCGAGCTCGCCATCGCGCAGGAGGTGCAGGACCAGCTCTTCCCGCACTCCGCCGAAGGCCTGCCCACGCTCGAACTGCACGGCATCTGCAGACCGGCGCGCACCGTGAGTGGCGACTACTACGATTTCTTGCCCTTTGGCGAAGGCAAGCTGGGCATCGCCGTGGGCGATATCAGCGGCAAAGGCATCTCGGCGGCGCTCATGATGGCGACGGTGCACTCCGCGGTGCGCGCGTACGAGCGTCTGGGACGCGCCGCGCTCCCTGCCTTCACCCACGCAGCCGCCGCTCCGGGGGGCGAGAACGCGGCGCTCATGGCGCATGCGACGCAGTCGCCCGCCTCCGCGCTCGCGCTGCTCAATCGCCATCTCTACGAGACCACGCCGATGGAAAAATACGCCACGCTCTTCCTCGGCATCTACGACGAGCCACAGCGCACCATGACCTACGCCAACGGTGGCCACCTGCCACCCTACATCGTCAGCGCCGATGGCTCGGTGCGCAAACTCGACGCCGCCTCCGGACTCATGGTCGGCCTCTTCCCCAAACCCAAGTATGAAGACGCTTCCATCGCGCTGCGTCCGGGCGACGTTTTTGTGGCCTTCTCCGACGGCGTGATCGAGCCGGAAAACGACTTCGGAGAGTTCGGCACCGAGCGCCTGCTCGAGATCGTCCGCGCACACCAGCGCGCGCCGCTGGCGCGGATGTCGGAAGAGGTCCTGCAAGCGGTGCAGGATTGGATCGGCGCAGGCGAACAGCCCGACGACATCACGCTGGTGCTCGCCCGCGCACGCTAGCGCGCTTCCTGTTTCTCGAGGAACTTCGCCAGCTCGCCGCCAAAGTGCGTCCAGCCGCCAAAGAAGTTCTTGCTCGCCATCTCCGGATGCTGCTTCGGCAGGAACGTATCGAGCCCCGTGTGGCTCAACTTCAGTCTCGTCTTCTGGCCTTCTGGAAACAGCTCGAAACTCACCACCGACTCGCCCGGATATCCCACGTACTTCCATGTGTACGCGATCTTCCGGTTGGGCACCGCCTCGGTGACCTTCCAGAGATGTTCATAGACCTTGCCCTCGTGCGGCACGTCCACCTTGGTCTCGAAGCCGACCACCGGCTGGAACGCCGGCATCTGCGGGAAGTACCACTGCTTCATCTGCGTCTCGTCGGTGAGCGCGCGCCATACCTTCTCCACCGGCGCGTTGAAGGTGCGCTCGATCACGACCTCGCGGTCGTCAGCCACTGCGCCTGGGTTCTCGTAGTTCGTCTTGCTAACGGACATGGCCCTTCTCCTTCTGCATCTCCTTCAGATAGCCGTCGAGACGATTGAAGCTGACTTCCACGCCGCCCGCCATGCCGGTCTTGAACGCGGCGTCGCGCGCTTCTTTCGACGGGTAATGGACGGTCATGCTGGCAGTGGTCTTGCCGTCCTTTTCGGTCAGGACGAGTGTGTTGATGGTCTCCGGCCAGTCGCCTTGCCAGCGTTCCGTGCTGACGAGCCGCTCCGGTGGCTTGACCACGCGATACTCACCGCGCATCTCCATCTCACAGCCGTCGGCTTTGCGCCAGACCCAGTGCCACTTGCCGCCGGGACGCAGGTCGATCTCGCACACCGGCATCGTCCAACCCTCGGGGCCAAGCAGCCATTGCGGCACGTGCTTGGGATCGGTCCAGGCTGCGAAGACGAGTTCGCGCGGCGCGTTGAACTCGCGCGCCATCAGGATGTCTGTGTCGTTGGGCATGGTTACCGCGAGCAGGCTGCTATTTACTGTCATCTTTCTTCTCCTTCGTCTTCGATTCCTTTATTTTTGCGGATGTCTTTTCGGACGTCATTTCGAAACGCGATTCCTTCTGCTGCATCTCCTTGAGGTATTCGTCCAGACGGTCGAAGCTCTCCGACCAGAAGCGCTGGTAGTGCGCGACCCAGTCGGATACTTCTTTCAACCGCGCCGCCTTGAGCCGGCACGGACGCCACTGCGCCTCGCGCCCGCGCGCGATCAGCCCGGCTCGCTCCAGCACTTTGAGATGTTTGGATACCGCCGGCATGCTCATCTCGAAGGGCTCCGCCAGTTGCGTCACCGAAGCCTCGCCCGCAGTCAGGCGAGCCAGGATCGCGCGCCGCGTAGGGTCGGCAAGTGCGGCAAAGGTGCTGCTGAGGTGGTCTGAAGTCACCCGCTACTCCTGCAACCCGTCATACGAAACCAACTGGTTACATAGCTAGATGGTTAAATACATCACCGGCCCATTGCGTGTCAAGCAGGATTTTGGGATGGTTTTTCAGCGCGCAGCAGTTTGTCGGGCCGCTTTCGCTTGACTGAATGATGGTTCATTCAGTAGGATTATCCCAATTAATGCGGCACGCGCCGTTGTGCCATCCTCACCCCCACATTCACGCGGCGCGTGCCATTCCTCAACCTTCGTCCGTCGGCCACGAACCTTGCCCGAGCAGCACCGGAGCCTCAGCGTGGACCAGAGCCGCCACTGCCGACCATCCAGCCCGCCGGAGTTCTTCATCCAATCCGCGGTCTGCCGTAGTTGGTCCCCGTCCTTCGGTGGGACGTTTCCAGCGAGCTATTCCAGAAAGGCGTAGCCTTGCCGCATGTCAGTGGCAGGTCGCGGGTAATACCCGTCCTTAATGCATAAACGTATCGACAAGGTCGCGGTCCTGGGCGCCGGAACCATGGGCGCGCGCATCGCCGCGCACCTGGCCAACGCCGGTGTTCCCTGCTTCCTGCTGGATATCGTCCCGCCCGGCACGGCGCCGGACGCACCCAAAGCCGACCGCAACAAGATCGTCAGCGCCGGCCTCGAGGCCGCGAAAAAGTCCAAGCCGGCGGCGTTCTTTACCGCCGCCGCCGCGCGCCTGGTCACCATCGGCAATTTCGAGGATGACCTCGCGCTGCTGCAGCAGGCTGACTGGATCATTGAAGCCGTCGCGGAGAACCTTGAGATCAAGCGCGGCCTGCTGAAGAAGGTGGAAGCCGTCCGCCGCCCCGGCGCCATCATCACCACCAACACCAGCGGACTGCCGGTCGCGAAGATCGCCGAAGGTTTTTCCGAAGACTTTCGCAAGTCGTGGTTCGGCACGCACTTCTTCAATCCGCCGCGCTACATGCGCCTGCTCGAGCTCATCACCACGCCCGATAGCGACCCGGCCGCGGTCGAAGCCGTCAGCCGCTTCGGCGACGTGCGTCTCGGCAAGGGCATCGTCCACGCCAAGGACACACCCAACTTCATCGCTAACCGCATCGGCACCTTCAGCGTGCTGAACGTGATGCGCGTGATGCAGGAGCTCGATCTCTCCATCGAAGACGTGGACGCGCTCACCGGCACGGCCGTCGGCTGGCCCAAGTCCGCCACCTTCCGCACCATCGATCTGGTCGGACTCGATATCCTGGGCCATGTGGTCGCGAACCTGACATCGGTCAGGGTCGCGGCCGACGGTCAAGCGAGCGGCAAAGCCACGCTCTCGGACGAACGCTCCGACCTCGCCGTCCCCGCGTTTTATCAGCAGATGCTCGAGCGCAAGCTCCTCGGCGACAAGACCGGCGGAGGATTCTACAAGCGCGTAAAGGGCGCTCCGGAAGGACAAGACCGCCTCGCCCTCGATTGGAAGACACTCGAGTACGCGCCGCGCAAGAAGCCGAAGTTTCCGCAACTCGAGATGGCCAAGAGCATTGAGTCGCTGCCCGAGCGTCTCAAGATGTTGTTCAGCGGAGATCCGGCAAAAGACAAGGCCGCCGCCTTCTACTGGACCACGCTCTCCGACCTCTGGACGTACGCCGCCAACCGCATCCCCGAGATCTCGGACACCGTGGTCGAGATCGATCGCGCCATGAAGCTCGGCTTCAACTGGGAGCTGGGCCCGTTCGAGTTGTGGGATGCTGCCGGCGTGCCGCAGACCGTCGCGCGCATGAAGAAGGAAGGCAAGCCGGTCGCGGCGAATGTGGAGAAGCTGCTGGCCGGCGGCGCGGCCAGCTGGTATCAGGAACATCCCGAAGTCCCCTCCGGCCGCTCTTACTTCGATCTTGCCAAGCTCGGTTATAAGCCGGTGGACGTCCCCGAAGGCGTGTGGTCGGTCGCCGTCGCGAAGCGCGGCGGAACGAAAGTGGTGAAGAAGAACGCGGGCGCGTCGCTCGTCGACCTCGGCGACGGTGTCGGCTGCATCGAGTTCCATTCCAAGATGAACGCGCTCGGCGGCGACATCATCCAGCTCGTCCAGCAGACGCTGAAACCGGGCTCTGACATCGGCGCGAACTTCGACGCCTTCGTCATCACCAACGACGCGCAGCATTTCTCCGTCGGCGCCAACATCATGCTGCTGCTCATGGCCGTCCAGGAAGAGGAGTGGGACGACATCGAGCTGATGATCCGCCAGTTCCAGGGCATGACGCAGGCCATCAAGTTCTCGCCCAAGCCGGTGGTGGTCGCGCCTTTCGGCATGACGCTCGGCGGCGGCTGCGAGGTCACGCTGCACGGCGCCGCGCGCCAGCCGCACGCGGAACTCTACCTGGGGATGGTCGAAGTCGGCGTGGGACTCATCCCCGGCGGCGGCGGCTGCAAAGAGATGACGCTGCGCGCCGTGGAACAAGCGGAAGCGCTCCGGCCGGGCGGCCGCGGTGAATCGGTCGAGATCATGGAAGCGATGAAAAAGGCGTTCGAGACCGTGGCGATGGCCAAGGTCACGACGTCGGCGGAAGAAGGCCGCGGCCTCGGCTTCCTGCATGAGTCCGACGAGATCACCATGAACCGCGACCGCGTCCTCACCGACGCGAAGTTGAAAGCGCTGGAACTCGTCCGCAGCTACCGGCCGCCGGTCATGCGCACGGACATTCCCGCGCCCGGCGAGAGCATCCTTGCGACGTTAAAGCTCGGCGTCCATCTAATGCGGCAGGGCGAGTACATCTCCGACCACGAAGTGAAGATCGCCAGCAAAGTCGCCGAAGTGCTGTGCGGTGGCGCCGTCTCGCCGGGGACGCCGGTGAGCGAGCAGTACTTGCTCGATCTCGAACGCGAGGCGTTCAAGTCGCTCTGCGGCGAGAAGAAGACGCAGGAACGCATCCAGTACACGCTCAAGACGGGAAAGACGCTACGCAATTGACGATTGTCGATTTTCGATTTATCTCGGCGCTTCCCGCGCCGCGGCGGTGAAAGGGTTTTATGCGTGATGCAGTCATAGTCAGTTCCGTTAGAACGCCCGTAGGCAAGGCCTACAAAGGCACGCTGCGCGCCACACGGCCAGACGACCTTGCCGCTGTCGCGATTTCTGGTGCTTTGGCTCGAGTGCCAGCTCTCGAGACTAAAGACATCGAAGACGTCATCCTCGGCTGCGCCATGCCCGAGGCGGAGCAAGGGATGAACGTCGCCCGCATCGCTTCGCTGCGCGCCGGGCTGCCGGTCGAAGTCTCCGCCATGACCATCAATCGCTTCTGCTCTTCGGGATTACAGGCGATCGCGCTGGCTAGCGACCGCATCCGCGGCGGCGGCGCGGAAGTCGTGGTCGCCGGCGGTGTGGAATCCATGACCATGATCCCGATGGGCGGCCATAAGGTCTCGGCGAATCCGTGGCTGATCGCGAATTACCCCGACGCCTACCTCTCGATGGGACTCACCGCCGAACGGCTGGCGCAGCGCTTTGGCATCACGCGCCAGCAAGCCGACGAGTTCTCGCTGGATTCGCACCGGAAGGCGCTCGCCGCCATCGCCGCCGGAAAGTTCGAAGACGAATCCGTTCCCGTGCCGGTCAGCTTCACCACGCCGAACGGCGCCAAGCCGAAGCGCGTGGAGATTACCTTCAAGACGGACGAAGGCCCGCGCGCCGACACCACGCTCGAAGCCCTCGGCGCGCTCAAGCCGGCCTTCCACATGAAGGGCACGGTGACCGCCGGAAACTCATCGCAGATGTCTGACGGCGCGGCCGCGGCGGTCATCATGTCCGACGAGCGCGCCAAGGCGCTAGGACTGAAGCCGCTCGGACGTCTCGTCGCCTATGCCACCGCGGGCTACAAGCCAGAAGAAATGGGGCTGGGTCCCGTCTACGCCATCCCGAAAGTGCTGAAGCTGGCCGGGCTCACGCTCTCGGACATCGCTGTTTTCGAATTGAACGAGGCCTTTGCCGCGCAGGCGCTTTCCGTCATCCAAGAAGCAGGGTTGCCGCTCGATAAGATCAATCCCAACGGCGGCGCCATCGCGCTCGGACATCCGCTGGGCTGCACCGGAGCGAAGCTGGTGGCGTCGATCCTGCGCGAGCTCGAGCGCCGCCAGGCGAAGTACGGCATCGTGACCATGTGCGTGGGCGGCGGCATGGGCGCCGC
>JALYLW010000088.1 GCA_030774055.1 Acidobacteriota bacterium | reverse complement strand
CTCCCGCTCCGCTCACGCCCGCAAATCGGCTCAACATGTACGCGCCGGCTTTCTTCTTCTTAGCTACCGCCGACCTCTCTCCACAATTCCTTCCGCGGATCGTCGGGTTCAACCTTTTGTAATTCTTGCCACAGCTCGCGCGCTTTCAAGTCCCGCGGTGGTGGCACCACGATCCTTACTTCCACGATCTGGTCGCCGCGCTTGCCTTCATTCGCGGCCGAGGGCACGCCCTTCTCGCGCAGGCGAAGTTTTTGCCCCGAGGCGGTGCCGGGCGGGATGCGGAGCTGCGCGCGTCCGTCGATCGTAGGGACCTCGACCTTGGCGCCGAGCGCGGCTTCGGGCGCGGTGATGGGCAGGACGACGCGGATGTCGTCCCCCTCGCGCTGGAATACGGGATGCTCGCCCGTGCGCACGATGATGTAGAGGTCGCCCGCGGGGCCGCCGTGCGTTCCGGCGTTGCCCTTGCCGGCGAGGCGGATGCGCTGGCCATCGCGCGTGCCCGGCTTGATGCGGACTTCGATCGGCTCGACGCGGTTGACGATGCCTTGTCCGCCGCAGGCGGGGCAAACCGTCTGCGCCTTGCCGGTGCCGCCGCAGGCGGGGCACTGCATGTTGAACTTCATGCGTCCGCCCATCTGCTGCACCTGGCCGGTGCCTTTACACTGCGGGCACGGGCCGGAGCCTTCGAGGCGTCCGGCCCCGTGGCAGTTGGCGCAACTCTCGTTGCGCGTGACGTTGAGCTTGATGACGCCGCCGCGGATGGCCGTCCAGAACGGCACGGTGACCTGGTACTCGAGATCCGAGCCCGGCTCAGGACCGGAGCGTTGCGTGCCCCCGCCGCGTCCGCCGAATATCCCGGAGAAGACGTCGCGGAATCCACCCGATCCTCCTCCGCGCGCGCCGCCCTCGGCGAAGTCGGAAAAATCGAAGCCGGAGAAATCGAAGGGGACTTCCTGACCGCCGCGCCCGCCCGCGCCGCCTGGGCGGAAGCCGCCGCCACTTCCCGGGAATCCGCCGCCCGGCTGGCCGGCGCGCGCGTAAGCGTCGGCGGTGGCGGGATCGATCTGGTCGGAGTAGTACCCGAGCTGGTCGTAGATCTTGCGCTTCTTCGGGTCAGAGAGGACGTCGTTGGCCTCGGAGATCTCCTTGAATCTCTCCTCAGCCTTCTTGTCGTTGGGATTTACGTCGGGATGGTACTTGCGCGCAAGTTTGCGGAAGGCCTTGCGGATCTCTTCCGCCGACGCAGTCTTCTTTACGCCGAGTAGGCCGTAGTAATCCTTGGACTGGGTTGCCATTTACGTTGCCATTTATGTCGCCATCTATTTCGGCTGGTCCTTCGCCGGGATCTTCGTTGCCTGCCACGCGATCGCCTGCCACTTTCCCTTACGGCGCTGGAACGTTCCAGTGTTGCGGAACTCGTTGCTGGTGCCGTCACTGACCTTCTGCACCAGTCTGAACGCCACGATGGCGATGTTCCCGTATTGATGTACGGTGACGTCTTCCGCGCTGAAGGTGGCGGTGGGGGCTTTGGGATCGGCAGCCTCGTAGAGCGACTTCATGATCTCGGTCTTCGTGGTGGTGGCGCCGGCGGAGCGCGTGTAGAGGACGTCGTCGGCAAAGAAGCGGTCGAACATCTCCCGGTCGGCGCTGGTCGAGGGCGAATGCGAAGCGGCGGCGAGAAAATGGGCGAGCAGCTTCCTGAGCTCGGGCTCCGCGGGGGCGTGCGTCGTTTGCGAGAAGGCTGTCTGCGCGAAGGCCGACGCGAGCAATAGGACGATGATGGTGGTTAGTCGTCGCATATGAGTAAGGGGCGCTTGCGCGCCCCTTTGACTCCGAGGCTAAAGCCCCTCAGTTATATCAGTCCGGTCACGGTGCGACTCAAGTCGCACGCTTACGAAAACGTTATGCGAGGCCGACTTCCTGGATAAGGAAGACGGCTTCGGGTTCGGCTAGTGCCAGGCGGGCGTGCAGCTCCTGTGCCGTCTCGAGCGGCATGAGGCCGCCGAGCGGGACCATGCTCATTGCGGCGCCGAGCACGCCGACGACGACTTTCAACACCATGAATTGCTTCACCTGATTTCCTCTGTCTGTCATCCTTCGCGCGCGTCCGCGTGCGGAGGATCTGGCGAGCCAGCTGACGCAACCAGTCTCGTTGCGCCGGCCATCTGCCCAGATCCTCCCGGCCCTTGCGGGCCGGAAGGATGACCGCTCAAAAAGTTACTTCTTGTCTTCGACGTCAACGTACTCGGCGTCGATCACGCCTTCGTCTTTCTTCTTCTCGCCGCCCGATGCTGACCCAGACGCCGCGCCATTGGCGCCCGGGTGTGGGCCGCCGGACTGGCTATCGCCACCCGCCGGCTGCGCGGCCTTGTACATGGCTTCGGCCAACTTGTGCGACGCTGCGGTCAGCTTCTCGCGGGCGGAGTTCATCGCCGCAGGGTCAGTGCCATCGAGCGACTTCTTCGCGTCTGCAAGAGCGTTCTCCACATCGCCGCGTTCAGCCTGCGAGATCTTGTCGCCCTGTTCGCGCAGCATCTTCTCGACCGAGTAGACCAATGCGTCGAGCTGGTTGCGGGCTTCGATCTCTTCACGCCGCTTCTTGTCTTCGTCGGCGTGCGCCTCTGCGTCCTTCGCCATGCGCTCCACTTCTTCCTTGGAAAGGCCGGAAGAAGAGGTGATGGTGATCTTCTGGTCCTTGCCCGTCGCGGTGTCCTTCGCCGTGACGTTGAGGATGCCGTTGGCGTCGATGTCGAAAGTCACCTGGATCTGCGGCACGCCACGCGGAGCCGGCGGGAGGCCGGTGAGGTGGAACTTGCCGAGAGTGCGGTTATCGCGCGCCAGCGGCCGTTCCCCCTGCAACACGTGGACCTCGACCGACGTCTGATTGTCGGCCGCGGTGGAGAAGGTCTCCGTCTTGCGCGTGGGGATGGTCGTGTTGCGCGGGATCATCGCCGTAGCCACGCCGCCCAGCGTCTCGATGGAGAGCGTGAGCGGAGTGACGTCGAGCAAGAGCAGGTCTTTCACGTCGCCCTGGAGCACGCCACCCTGGATGGCCGCGCCGATGGCGACGACCTCGTCGGGATTCACGCCCTTGTGCGGCTCTTTGCCAAAGAGTTCCTTGACCAGCTGCTGGATGCGCGGCATGCGGGTCTGTCCGCCGACGAGCACGACTTCGTCGATCTTGCTGGCTTCGACGCCGGCATCCTTCATCGCCTGCTTGCACGGCGGGATGCTGCGGTCGATGATGTCGCGCACCATCTCTTCGAGCTTGCCGCGGGTGAGTTTCTTCACCAGGTGCTTCGGCCCGGAGGCGTCCGCGGTGATGAAGGGAAGATTGATCTCGGTCTCCATGGTGGTGGAGAGCTCGATCTTGGCGCGCTCGGCCGCGTCACGCAGCCGCTGCAGCGCCATCTCGTTGCCCTTGGCGCGCAGGTCAAGGCCTTCGTTCTTGCGGAACTCGTCGATGAGCCAGTCCACGATGCGCTGGTCGATGTTGTCGCCGCCGAGGTGGGTGTCGCCGTTGGTGGACTTCACCTCGATGATGCCTTCGCCGACTTCGAGGATGGAGATATCGAAAGTGCCGCCGCCGAAGTCGTAGACCGCGATGGTCTCGTTCTTTTTCTTGTCGAGGCCGTAGGCGAGCGCCGCCGCCGTAGGCTCGTTGATGATGCGCTTCACCTCGAGACCGGCGATCTTGCCGGCGTCTTTCGTTGCCTGGCGCTGCGCGTCGTTGAAGTATGCCGGCACGGTGATCACGGCTTCGGTGACCTTCTCGCCGAGATAGTCTTCGGCCGCCTTCTTCAGTTTCATCAGGATGTACGCGGAGATCTCCGGCGGGGTGTACTTCTTGCCCGCGGCTTCGACCGCGACGTGGTCGCCATCCTGCACGACCTTGTAGGGCACCATCTTCAGCTCTTCACTGACTTCGTCGTAACGACGTCCCATGAAGCGCTTGATCGAGTAGATCGTGTTCTCCGGGTTGGTGATGGCCTGGCGCTTTGCCACTTGGCCCACCAAACGCTCGCCGGATTTAGTGAATGCCACGATGGAAGGCGTGGTGCGTCCGCCTTCTTCGTTGGGAATCACCTTCGGTTCGCCGCCTTCCATGACGGCGACGCACGAATTCGTTGTGCCCAAATCAATACCAATGATCTTTGCCATTACAATCTCTCCTGCCGATAAGGGGCGGCCATCCTGGCCCTGACAGCCGGACCAGAATAGAAGTTGAGTGCGTTACTGTCAAGTCATTGGATGTGGCATGGAATCAGTAGGATGCAAGGAGTTTGTTTTGGCTTTAGTCGGGCTAAGTGATTGAGGGAAAAGGGGAAAACGGCCAGCATGTTAGGAATTGCAGATTTATGATTGCGGATTGCAGAATGGAGGTCAAGGGCGGGAAGTTGTCGTCCTTCGCGCCAGGGTTCTGCAGCGGAGGATCTATGAAGAATGCCACTCCTGCCTAAGCCCCGGCCGACTCAGATCGGCGATCGCCAATCACCGATTGGCACTCGTTCAGTCGTAACGCTCAAAGATGATCTGCTGCTTTTCAAAGCCCGCTTCGGTGAGCAGCAAGCGGACATCGGCGACCATGTTGTTCAGCCCGCAGATGTATGCATCGGTCGCGTTGCGTTGGTCGGGAGACATCGTGCCGACGATCTCTTTCAATATCCCCTGCACGTAGCCGACGCGTCCCTTCCAAGCTTCCGTTGGCCGCGAGACAGTGACCTCGTAGCGAAACTCGGGATAGGCGGCGGCGTAGGCCTCGAACTCCTCGTGGTAATAGGTGTCCTTGTCGTAGCGGGTGCCGAAGACGAGCCAGAAACGCTGGCCTTGGCGACGCGCCGCGCCGGCCGCGGCATTGCCGAAAAGGTGCTGCACAAAGCCGCGCATGGGTGCGATGCCGGTGCCGGTGGCGACGAAGATGGCGTCGCGCAGCGGCTCGCGCAAGGTGAAGTGTCCGTGGGGACCATGGAACTTGACCTCGCTGCCATCTTTCAGGTCGCAGAGAAAATTCGAGAAGTACCCGTGCGGCACGCGGTTGAGGCAGAGATCGAACTCGCGTCCGCGGGCGGCGGAGGCGATGGAGTAAGCGCGCGTGATGTGCTTGCCATCCTCTTTGGTCTCGAGCATGGAGACGAACTGCCCGGCTTTGAACTCGAAGCGGTCGAGCTCCTCGACCTGCCACTCGAAGTGCCGTGTCTGATCGCTGAGCCAACGGCTGCGCGCGAGTTTGGCGGTGTAAATGGGGCGAGCCAATTACCGGTCTCGTCAGGGAGATGAGAGCGAACCGGTCATTGTAAATGCAATCGGCTGTTCGAGGCGGGGGTTGATCCGGGTTCTGGTTCGATGCCGCCATAACGGGGCAGCACTTCTCGCAGCGTCCACTCGATGCGCTCGATGGACTCGCGCATGAGCGTGACCGCCTCACGGTCCTGCTGTTGCGCGCCGAAATGGCTGAGTACCTGGAGCGCGTTGCGCACGTGATGGTTCATGTCAGCGATCGTCTGGATGCGGTCGCGCACCGCGTCCCGCTCGGCCTGGCGATTGCGCGCGTACTGATAGAACAACGCCGCGGCGATCATGCCGGTCAGCGCATTCGTGAGCACGAGAGCCGCTGCGCGGCTGGTGCCCTCGAACACCAGGAAACGATCGAAGACGAAACCCAGCAGAGTGACAACTACAAAGAAAGCCAGGGCGAGCAGACGCGGATCGCGATCGCTCCTGGAAGCAGGATAAGAGTGCATGGAGGAGACCTCACACGTTAGACGCGGGTGCCAGCCAGGAAGAACCAAGGGCAGAGAAAAAAGTTGCGAGGCTTATTCCACGGTGACGGATTTTGCCAGGTTGCGCGGCTGATCCACATCGCAGCCGCGGCGAACGGCGATGTGATACGCGAGCAGTTGCAGCGGCACGATCTCCAGGATGGGCGCGAGCAGTTCGGGCGCGGGCGGCACGTAGATGACGTGATCGGCGGCCTCCTTGATCTCCTCGTCCCCTTCGGTGGCGACGGCGATCACGGTGCCGGAGCGGGCTTTTACCTCGCGGACGTTTGACATCGTCTTCTCGTAGCGCTGTACCGAAGCGGGGTCGTTACGGTCGCAGGTGGCGATGATGACGACGGGAAGGTTCTCGTCGATGAGCGCGTTGGGACCGTGCTTCATCTCGCCAGCGGGATATCCCTCGGCGTGGATGTAGGAGATCTCCTTCAACTTGAGCGCGCCTTCGAGCGCGATGGGATAGTGGATGCCGCGGCCGAGGAAGAGGAAATCCTGCGAGCGCTGGAAGATCTTCGCGAGGTCTTCGATCTCTTCGTCGCGCGCGAAGATGGATTCCAGTTTGCCGGGCAGGCGGTTCAGTTCCGCGATGAGCACCTTCGCCTGCTCCGGCGTGATGGCGCCGCGGATCTCGCCGAGATAGAGCGCAAACAGAAAGAGCGCGGTGAGCTGCGCGGTGAAGGCTTTCGTCGACGCCACGCCGATCTCCGGACCGGCGTGGGTGTAGATGGTCCCGGCCGCTTCGCGCGTGATCATCGAGCCCACGACGTTGCAGATGGCCAGCGTCTTCGTGCCTTTGGCTTTCGATTCACGCTGTGCGGCGATGGTGTCCGCCGTCTCGCCCGACTGCGAGATTAGCAGCGTGACCGACTTTTCTTCGACGATGGGGTCGCGATAGCGGTATTCGCTGGCGTAATCCACTTCCACTGGGATACGCGCGAGGCGCTCGATCATGAATTTTCCGGCCAGGGCGGCATGCCAGCTGGTGCCGCAGGCGGCGATCACGACCTTCCGCAGTTCCTTGAATTCCTTTTCGGTGATCTCCATCTCGTCGAGGAAGACCTTGCCGCTATCGAGCGAGACGCGGCCCAGGGTGGTATCGCGGACGGCGCGCGGCTGCTCATAGATCTCCTTGAGCATGAAGTGCTTGAAGCCGCCCTTTTCCGCCATGATCGGATCCCAGGTGATGTGCTGCACCTGGCGCTGGATGGGTTTGCCGTCGAAGTCGGTGAGCTGCACGCCGGTGGGCGTGATGACGGCGAGGTCGCCATCGGCCAAAAAGAACAGGTCGCGTGTGTGATAGAGGATGGCGGGAACGTCGCTCGCGACAAAGTATTCGTCCTTGCCCAGGCCGATGACGGCAGGCGGACCGTTGCGCGCGACGACGATCTTGTTGGGCTCATCCTCCGAGATGACGGCGATAGCGAAGACGCCGGTGAGCTCTTTCACCGTCTTGCGGACGGCTTCTTCGAGCGACGGACGCGAGCCGTTGGCCTTGGCGAAAAGGTACTTCTCCACCAGGTGCGCGATGACCTCCGTATCGGTCTCGGTCGAAAATTTGTGGCCGCTCTCGACCAGCTTCTTCTTGAGCGCGATGTAGTTCTCGATGATGCCGTTGTGGACGACGACGATCTTCCCGGTGCAGTCGCGGTGCGGGTGAGCGTTTTCTTCGGTCGGGCGCCCGTGCGTGGCCCAGCGGGTGTGGCCGATGCCGTAGGTGCCGTCCATCGGCTTGAGACGGATGACCTCTTCGAGGTTGCGGAGCTTGCCCTCGGCGCGCCGGACCTGGAGGCCTTCGCCGTTACCGGCGACGGCGATGCCCGCCGAATCGTAGCCACGATACTCGAGGCGCTTGAGGCCATCGAGGATCACCGGCACGACGCGTTTCTTACCGACGTATCCAACGATTCCACACATAAATCAGTTCCGAGTCCAGGTACCGAATCGCGAGTATTTGATTCCCGCGGCCGGGCGAACGACTCAGGTCCGCGGCCGCTCGTCTTCAGTCTTCGAGCTTGTACGAAAATTCTTCGATGACCGGGTTGGTGAGCACCTCGCGGGCGATGCGTTCGACCTCCTGCTGCGCGGCCGCCTTATCGAGGCCACCATTGAGCGTGAGCTCGAAGTACTTGCCCTGGCGGACGTCTGCAATGGCGGCGTGTCCCATTTTCTTGAGCGCGCCATGGATGGTCTTGCCCTGGGGATCGAGCACGGTCTTTTTCAATGCGACGTAGACATAAGCTTTCATGGGAATGCCACGATTATACAGGCGCGGTGGCCACCGCCTCGACCCGGAAGGGATAAGGAAAACGGGCGGAGCGAGATGCCCCGCCCGGAACGGGAACGTTTAGTCGTCGCGGCCGAGGAGGAAGAACAGGGCCGCGCCGATGGCAAGCCCGGCGCCAAAAGCGATGCCGATGCTTTCCATCGGATACCTGCGGATCTTGCGCTCGGCGTCGTCACGGAGCTCTTCCGCGGCTTCCGCACCGCGGCGCGCGACCTGGCGCGCCGTCTGCCGAGCTTGTTTGCCGGCGCGGTCGACGGCGTCGTTGAACACACCTTTCAGGTCTTCGAGTGGTTCAGCCAGGCGTTCTTTGGCGTCTGAGATCACGTCACGCATTGTTGCCTCCTAGGGAAGAAGAAAGCGTACTCCAAAGCGCGGGGAAAGGGTGTTCGAATCCGCTCACGTGGCGGAGAGCTGCGGCAGCGGCGGTCAGCAGCCGCCACCACCGCCGGTGTAGACCATGCCCCAGCCATTCGGACCCTTCTTGTACATGGCGTAGGTCCAGCCCTGGTAGAGAGAGGTGCGGGTGAAAACCTCATCCATGCCATCGCCGTCGAGATCGATCTGGTCCACGAACATTTCCTCTCTGGAGTTCGTCATGTCAGCGTCGGTGGCGATGTTGTACTGGGAGACGAGCGGCTGATAGGTGCCGTCGCCGCTGTTGTAGAGGATGAGGAAGAGGCGATGCACCGCGCCCGGACCGGCGAGCTTGTAGCTGGCGACCATTTCGTACTGTCCATCGCGATCGAGGTCGGTGACGACGACGGATATCGCCTGCGCCTTGCCGAGAAGATGGCGGCGCACGCCGTTCGCGGCGAAGGCGCGCTGTGCGTATGTCATCGCGACCTGAAGTTCGGCGGGTTTGGCGAAGCGACGCTCGTTGGCGTGCGACGCCGGCGGACCGCCGAAGACGGCAAGCGCGAAGTTGCCAGTTTGGAGTGGTCGCAGGCCAGTCATGGTAACGAGCGCGGCCAGCGACCGGCAGCTCACCTTGCCGCCACGTTGGACGGACACTTCGCCCGCGCGCTTGCCCCCGAAGTAGAGCGGATACCTCGTGCCCGGCGCGTAATAGTTTCTCCGGAATTCCGACCAAGGCTTTCCCCGACCGTCTTCTCCCGGCCGCGGCCCTTCCGGCGGCTTCACGTAGTGCGAACCTGCGATCATGACTACGGGATCGATGAGCGTGCCCGGCTCCGAACCGGAGATCGAACTCGAACCAAACACCGCGAAGATGATGCGGTTCGCCGCAACGCCGTCGGAAATGGGGGCCTGGCGCTGTTTCTGTGGCGTGTTCTGCGCGCTCGCGGCCAACAGCAGGGAAGCAAGCAGGATTCCGAAGGCGGCGCGGCGGGTCACAGTCCGAACAACTCCCGCAGCCTTTTCGTCTGCGCGCGCGAGACCGGGACCTCAGTCTGCTTCTTGTCGTCCATGCGCAGCTGGTAGCTGGACTTGAACCAGGGGACGACCTCCTTGATCCGGTTGATGTTCACCAGATACGAGCGGTGGGCGCGCCAGAAAGCCTTCGGGTCGAGCGAGTCGAGCAGCTCTTCGAGCGTGCGGCAGTTCGACTGGCCTTCCATCTGCGAAGTGACCACCGTGATGACGCCGTCTTCGATGCTGGCGTAGCAGATCTCTTTCTGGTCGACGAGGAACATGCGTCCCGCGGTGCGCAGCAGCAGCTTGTTGGGCTGCGGCGCCTGCTGCTGCTCGAGCATCTTGACCAACGTGTCGAGCTGGCTGGCTGCGGGCGCGCCTTCCACCTTGGCTTCCTTCTTCTTATCGAGATTCTTGCGCGCCTTGGCGACCGATTGCGCCACGCGCTTCTTGTCGAAGGGCTTGAGCAGGTAGTCCACCGCGTTCACTTCGAAGGCCTTCACCGCGTACTGGTCGTAAGCGGTCGCGAAGACGATCTGCGGCAGTGGCACTTTCCTGTCGATGAGTTTCTTGATGACGCCAAAGCCGTCGAGCCCGGGCATCTGGACGTCGAGAAAGACCAGGTCGGGCGCGTGCTCCTTGATGAGGTTCACCGCCTCCAGTCCGTTGCTGCCCTGCGCGACGACTTCTACATCGCCGGCGGACTTGAGCAGGTAGACGAGCTCGTCGCGCGCGAGCTGTTCGTCGTCGACGATGACGGCGGAAAGGGGCATATCAACTCACAAGTATAGTCAAAACTGTTTAACCACGAAGGACACGAAGGTCCACGAAGGCAGAACGAAGGAAAGAAAGAACGAAAGACAGAAGGGTCCAAGCGAAAGGCGCGCGGATTCGGCGCACGTTTTTTCCCGATCCTACTTCGTGTTACTTCGTGACCTTCGTGGTTAACGTTATCTTGCGGCCTTGGCGAGAAACGCCCGCGCGTGGCGAAGCTCGGGCCGCTCGCGGTCCGCGTGCTTCCACAACTCGACGAACTCAGCGTAGCGCGTAGCGGCGGTGGCGTGGTCGCCTAGTATCTCGGAGGCGCGCGCTATCCCGAAGACGGCGAGGGGACGTGCCGGCGTACGCCGCAAGGTGAGGGCGAACTGGTCGCGTGCTTCCGCGGCGCGGGCGCTGCCCGGCGCCCGTGCCATCGCGAGCAATGCGTTGCCGAGTAGCTCGTGCGCGGGTATGGCGGGGTAGGGTGGCTGCGAGAGTGACTCGATGCTGTCTTCGATCGCGGCCGCTGCCTTTAATCTTGCGATCGTCAACTCGTGGTCGCCGGCGGCGCGGGCGGCGAAGGCTTCGGCTTGCGCGGCCTGGATGGCCATCATCTTTTCGACGAACGGATGTGGACCGTGAGCCGCGGCCTGCTCGGTGAGCTTCGCCGCGGCAGCGCGGGCGGCGGAGACATCGTTCCGCGCAGCTGCTGCCATGGTCTCGAGTTGCAACTGCATGGCGACGAAATCGCGCGACGGCGCGACCAGCGGTAATTCGCCGAGGCGCTCCCACGCGCCCGTCTCCATGATCTCGCGCGCGAGCATGTCGAAGTACCCGTAGGCCACGCGGTCGGGCAGAGCGTAGATGGTGCGTCCGCGGACGTGGCGAGCCTGGAGCGCCGGCGTGTCGGGTGCGGTGCGCTTGTCGGGTAGTGCGGCGTATTGCTTCGCGATGATGCGCGTAAGGCGGCGCGCGTCGCGATGGCGGCCGAGTTGCAAGTAGGCGTAATGCAGGTAGTTCAACGAGTGGAAGTCGCGCAGGCTGGTGGACTCGTTTGCCCGCTTCACGTCCAGTTCAGAGGTGTGCCACGCATTCTCGTTGGTGCGTGCAGCTTCTTCCCAAAAACCCAATCGGGTGAAGATGTGCGAGGGCATGTGCAGCGCGTGCGGCACGCCGGGAGCGGCGGCGGCATATTTGCGCGCGACCTCGAGGCCGCGCGGGGCGTGCACGGGATCGTCGTCGGCGTGGATGAGGTAGTGCAGCGCCCCGGGATGGTGCGGATCTTTTGCGTACACCTCTGCGAATAAGTCAGCTGCCCGCTCTTGCGCGGCGAAACCGCTTACGCCCTCCGGCAGCGAGCCCAAGATGGAGAGTCCGTAGAAGAGGCGGGTCTCGTCGTCGGGATATTGGGCGAAGGCAGCGGACATGGCCTCGCGGTAGCGGATGTCGCGCTGCGGCTTGGGAACGGTCGCGGCGTCCCGATAGAGCGCGCGCACGGAGGCGACGTAGGCCGCTTCGCGCGGCGATTGGTGCTTGGCCGCGAGCGCTTTCTCCACGCCTGCCCAGGCGGCGGCCTCTTCCGTGGGCGAAGGCGCGTCCCAGAAGGGATGGTTGTACGCCATCGCGTCGCCCCAATAAGCCATCGCGCATTCGGGGTCGAGCTTTGCGGTCGCGACGAAACTTTCGTGCGCGCGGGAGTACCAGAAGTTGTGGAGCAGCGCGAGGGCGCGGTCGAACTCCGCTGCCGCCGCCGGCGAGCAGGAGATTTCCATGTGGACTTTGCCGATCTTACTTAGGTCCACGGGACCGGAGTGGTCGTGCTGCGCGCAGGCGAGCGCGGGCACGAGGAGCGCGAGGAGCAGGAATCTTGGGCGCATGGATGCGGAAGTATAGACGAACACTCGCGTAGACAAGGAAAGGCAAAACACTATAACCACGAAGGACACTAAGGTGCACGAAGGATAGAAAACAGAGAGAAAAGAAGACTAGAAAGCTTTTTCCGTTCCTAACCTTCGTGATACTTCGTGTCCTTCGTGGTTTAAAGGCCTACTCCTTCGCCGGCGGCTTCCAGCGCAGGATAGGTTTCCTGGCGGCCTGGACTTCGTCGAGGCGCGAGAGCCGCGTGCTGTGCGGTGCACTCAGGATGAGGTCGGGATCCTGCTCGCACTCGCGCGCGATATCGCGCATCGCGTCGATGAAAAGGTCGAGCTCTTCCTTGGACTCGCTCTCGGTCGGCTCGATCATGAGCGCCCCGGCCACGATGAGCGGGAACGAGACTGTATAAGGATGGAATCCGTAGTCGATAAGCCGCTTGGCGATGTCGCCGGTCTTGATGCCGCGCTGCGTCTGCTTGCGATCGCTGAACACGACCTCGTGCATGCTGGGGGTGGAGTACGGCAGGTCGTAAACGCCTTCGAGTTGCTTGCGGATGTAGTTGGCGTTGAGCACGGCGTCTTCGGTGGTCATGCGCAAGCCATCGGGCCCGTTGGCGAGGATGTAGGCGAGCGCGCGCACGTGCATGCCGAAGTTGCCATACCACGCGCGCACGCGTCCGATGGACTGCGGGCGGTTGTAGTCGAAGCCGAGCGTGCCGTCTTTCTTCTCGACCACCACGGGCGTGGGCAGGAACGGCTCGAGATGTTTCTTGCATGCGACTGGTCCGGAGCCGGGGCCGCCGCCTCCGTGAGGCGTGGAAAACGTCTTGTGCAGGTTCAGGTGCATCACGTCCACGTTGAAGTCGCCCGGACGCGTCTTGCCGACGAGCGCGTTCATGTTGGCGCCGTCCATGTAGAGCAGGCCGCCCTTGGCGTGCAGGATGTCCGCGATCTTGTGGATCTCCTGCTCGAAGATGCCAAGCGTGTTCGGATTGGTGAGCATCAGTCCGGCAACGTCTTCGTTCATCTGCGCGACGAGGGAAGGAACGTCGACCATGCCGGCATCGTTCGACTTCAGATTCTCGACGGCGTAACCGCAGATGGCCGCGGTCGCAGGATTGGTTCCGTGCGCGGAGTCGGGAATGAGGATCTTCTTGCGCGCGTCGCCCTTACTCTGCAGATAAGCGCGGATGAGCAGGATGCCGGTCATCTCGCCGTGCGCGCCGGCGGCGGGCTGCAGCGTGATGGCGTCTTGTCCGGTGATATCGAGCAGGCAGTCGGCGAGCGTCTTCATCACGCGCAACGCGCCCTGCGAAAGTTTCTCTGGCTGGTAGGGATGCGCGTTGGCGAGTCCTTCGATGCGCGCCGCGGCTTCGTTCACGCGCGCGTTGTATTTCATGGTGCAGGAGCCGAGCGGGTACATCCCGGTGTCCACACCGTAGTTCCACGTCGAGATGCGGGTGAAGTGCCGGATGATCTCGATCTCGGAGACCTCAGGCATGTTGCCCAGGTCGGCGCGTGCGGCCGTGCCGAGGGCTTCGGCGGCGCTCACGGCGGGAACATCGAGCGGCGGCAGCTTGTAGCCGCGCTTGCCGGGCGACGACTTCTCGAAGATCAGTCCTTCGTTCGGATTGATATGGGGAGTGGCTTTCTTCGGACCGTTCTGGGGTCCGTTCTGGGGTCCGTTCTGTGACGCGCTCATTGCCCCACCGCCTTCACGGCTGCGTCGATGTTCGCCTTGGTCGTCAACTCGGTGCAGCACCACAGCGAGGCGTTGCCCAGCTCGGGATAGAACTTCTTGAGCGGGAAGCCGCCGATGATCTTTTGTTCCAGCAGACGGTCATTCATCTGGTGCGGGTCCGCCGTGGTCTGGACGACGAACTCGTTGAAGCGCGGCGCCCCCGAGAAGAGCACTTTAGCTTTTCTGCCAAACTCGCCGGCCGCGTAGGCGGCCTTGGCGAGGTTGTACTCGGCGAGTTCCTTCAGACCCTCGCGTCCATAGATGGTCATGAAGATGGTCGCCATGGTCGCGACGAGCGCCTGGTTGGTACAGATGTTCGAGGTCGCCTTTTCGCGGCGGATGTGCTGCTCGCGCGTGGAGAGCGTGAGGACGAAGCCGCGGCGGCCGTGCTTGTCGACGGTCTGGCCGACGAGGCGGCCGGGCATCTGGCGGACGAACTTGTCTTTGGTCGCGATCACACCGGCATACGGACCGCCGAAGCCCAGCGGCACGCCGAAAGATTGCGCTTCCATGGCAACGATGTCCGCTTCGACCGGCGGCTTGACCGCGCCGAGCGAGACGGCTTCCGCGATGGAGACGACGAGCAGCGCGCCTTTTTTGTGCGCGAAGTCGGCGAGCGCGGCAACGTCTTCGATGGTGCCGAAAAAATTCGGCGATTGGATCATGATGCACGCCGTCTGGTCGGTGACCGCTTGCTCGAGCGCAGCCATGTCGAGGCGTCCGTTCGCGGCGAAGCCGGCCTCCGCGATGGGCAAGCCCTGGTGCTGCGCGTAGGTGCGCAGCACCTCGCGATATTCGGGATGGACGCTGCGCGCGATCACCACCTGGCTGCGTCCGGTGAGCCGCACGGACATCATCGCCGCTTCGGGCACGGCGGTGGAACCGTCATACATGGAAGCGTTCGCGACTTCCATGCCGGTGAGTTCGCAGATCATGGTTTGGAATTCGAAGATGGCCTGCAGCGTCCCCTGCGCGATCTCGGCTTGGTACGGCGTGTAGGCGGTGAAGAACTCGCCGCGCGAGACGAGCGAATCGATCACCACCGGACGATAGTGGCTGTACGCGCCGGCGCCGAGGAAGGTCGCGTATCCAGCGGCGTTGTCGCGGGACGACCGGCGAAAGAAGTCGAGGATCTCACTCTCGGCCATCTGCGGCGGGACTTTGAGGTCACGCTTCAGCCGGTACTCGCCGGGGATGGGCGCGAAGAGGTCGTCGATGGACTTGCAGCCGATATCGCTCAGCATCTGTTCGCGGTCGGCGGGAGATTTCGGAAGATAGCGCACTCTTAGTGGCTCTCTTCCGCGACGAACTTCTCGTAATCATCGGCGCTGAGCAGTGAGTTCAACTCGTTCTTGTCTTTGATCTTGACCTTGATCATCCAGGCGGAGTGGGGTTCGCTGTTGATCTTCTCGGGCGCGGTGTTGAGTTCCTCATTCACCGCCGTCACGCTGCCGGAGACGGGCGCATAGAGCTCGCTCACCGCTTTGACCGACTCCACGGTGCCGAAGCTCTTGCCCGCCGATATGTCGGCGCCGGGTTTGGGCAGTTCGACGAAGACGATGTCGCCGAGCGCTTGCTGCGCGTGGTCGGTGATGCCGATGGTACCGATGTCGCCGGTGTCACCTTCGACTCTTATCCACTCGTGCTCTTTGGTGTACTTCAGATCCTTTGGGTAGGCCATGGGTATCTCAAACTTTCTCTCTCGAACTTTCTTGGTTTACGTTTTTTTGGCACGTTTATAAAACGGTGTCGCGACGACCTTGGCTTTCAGCTTCTGCGCGCGGACTTCGACCAGCACCGTGGTATCGAGCGAAGAAAAATTCGGTGGGACGTAAGCCAGCGCGATGTTCTTCTTCAGGAAAGGTGAGGGCGAGCCGCTGGTCACGTAGCCGATCTCCTCGTGTCCACCTTCGTCGAAGAGTTTGTAGCCATCGCGCGCGATGCCGCGGTCGACCATCTCCAGGCCGACGAGCGTGCGGCGGATGCCGGTGGCGCGCTGTTTCTCTAACGCCGCGCGTCCGATGAAGTCCGGCTTCTCCATTTTTATGAAGCGGTCGAGCCCGGCTTCCCACACGGTGGTCTCGTCGGATATCTCGTGGCCGTAGAGCGCCATCTTGCCTTCGAGGCGCAGCGTGTTGCGCGCACCCAGGCCGCAGGGAAGGATGTCGAACGCCTTTCCCGCTTGCAGCACTTCGTTCCACACGCGCTTGCTGGTGGCTTCGTCGGACGGAACATAGATCTCGAAGCCATCTTCGGCGGTGTAGCCCGTACGCGCGATGAGCGTGTTGGGTAAGCCGCAGACGGTGCCGTGCGTGAACCAGTAATTCTTGATCTTCGATAAGTCCACGTCGGTGAGTCTTTGCAGCAGCTCGGCAGCGCGCGGTCCCTGGATAGCGAGCTGCGTGTACTTGTCGCCCACGTCCTCGACCTTGGCGTCGAACGCGCGCGTGTTGTCACGCACCCAATCGACATCCTTCTCGCGCGTGCCGGCGTTGATGACGAGCAGGTAGTCGCTCTCGCCCAGGCGATGGACGATCACGTCATCGACAAAAGTCCCTTGCGGATAGAGCAGGGCAGAATACTGCGCCTGACCGATGGCGAGCTTCGACGCATCGTTCATCGAGATGTGCTGCACGGCGTCGAGCGCTTGCGGACCAGAGACGCGGATATCGCCCATGTGCGAGACGTCGAACAATCCCACGCCGGTGCGCACCGCCAAGTGTTCCTGGATCAGTCCGCCGGTTTTGCAATTGAAGCCGCCGGGATATTCGACCGGCATGTCCCAGCCGCCGAAGTCCACCATCTTCGCGCCCAGCGAGCGATGGACGGGATTGAGCGCCGTCTTGCGGAGCACGGTGGCGATGGAGGAGGACAAACTGAAGGATCCCTTCGGACGCTCAGGCGTCGTGTCGTATACGCCCCTGGAGAAGCAAGCTCGAACCAGCTACGTTAACACGCGATTTTTTCAGCGGTCAAACTGCGGCAGGGGCGCCGGGTTTGCCGGAAACGCCGAACGACGACGGCTTCGAGGACTAGCCGGCCGATCGCGGGCGGATTCCCAAGTGTCGCAGTCCAGTGACGGCGAGGACCGCCCCGTCGCTCCGGCACAGGTTCCCGTACAGACCCCTTTCCAAGCAGCGGCCTCTCGCGCTAGAGTTGCGCCTATGGCAGACCGATTCCGCTGCGGGGTATGCGAACTGACGGAAGACCAGTGCAAGTGCGAGCGCTATTGCGGGCTGTGCCAGGGCCTGCACAACGTCCGCTTGTGCAACGACGGGCTGTACTACTGCCTGGATTGCCGCGAGGCCTGCGACTTGCAGGCGCAGGAAGCGGAATCGCATAACTAAAGCCGCCAGCGCCGCCGCTCCCGAGCAGCCCAGCATGATCACCGAAGCCCTGCACCTCGTCGCGAGCCACCAGCGCTCGCTCTCGCGCGCCGACGCGCGCGCCGTGATGGCTGAGATCCTCAGCGGCCAGGCCACCGACGCGCAGATCGCCGGCCTAGTGGTCGCGCTGCACATCAAGGGCGAGACGGTGGACGAGATCGTCGGATTTGCGGAGGCCATCCGCGAAGTCGCCACGCCCATCCGTACGGCGGATTTACGTCCCACTGATTCACGTCCCAAAGATCCGGCGCTCGACGTCAGTGACACCGAGCGCGACGCGCTGGTCGATACCTGCGGCACCGGCGGCGATACCAGTGGCACATTCAACATCTCGACCGCGACCGCGCTGGTGATCGCGGGCGCCGGCGTGCGCGTGGCCAAGCACGGCAATCGTAGTGTGACCTCGCAGTGCGGCTCCGCCGACGTGGTGGAAGCACTCGGGGTGGACATCATGCTGTCGCCCGAGCGCCTGGCCGCGTGTCTGAAAGAGATCGGCATCGCTTTCCTGTTCGCGCCCAACATCCATGCCACGCTGAAGCACGTGCAAGCGGCGCGGCGCGAGCTGAAGTTGCGCACCATCTTCAACCTGCTAGGTCCGCTCACCAATCCGGCGCGCGCGTCGGCGCAGGTGGTGGGCGTCTACGCGGAGGCGCTGGTAGAAAAACTGGGCGAGGCGCTCCGCCGGCTGGGATTGCAGCGTGCGCTCGTCGTCCACGGCATGGATGGGCTCGACGAGATCACCATCTCGCGCGAGACCAAAGTGGCGGAGCTGCGCGATGGACGGCTGAAGACTTACTACGTGCAGCCGGAAGAGTTGGGCGTGCCGCGCCGGCCGCTGGAAGAGATTGCCGGCGGCGACGCGAAGCAGAACGCGAAGATCATCCGCGAGGTGCTGGCGGGGAAGAAGTCGGCGCGCCGCGACGTCGTGCTGATGAACGCGGCCGCGGCGCTGGTCGTCGCGGGCAAGGTGGATAAGATCGCCGCCGGCATGCCGCTGGCGCAGGAGTCCATCGATTCGGGCAAGGCAAAGCAGAAGCTCGACGCGCTGGTGAAGTTCACGACCAGCGCTAAGAAAGTTTCTTAAGAGAGATTGTCATCCTGAGGCCGTCTCGGCCGAGGGTCTCGCGCCCTACTTCACTTCCACCTTCTGCAGCCACTGCGCGATCTCGACCTTCCAGCGCAGCGCCGACGTCATTGCCAGGCGTAACTGGGACGACGCCGCCGGCTCGCCGTGGACGAGATACGTCACGCTCGGCGCTTTCTTGAAGGTGCGCAGCCAATCCAACAACTCGGGCGTATCGGCGTGGTCGCTGAACTGCTCGATAGCGGCGACCTGCGCGCGCACTGGGATCTCCTGCCCGAATATCTTGACCGTGCGCGCGCCGGCCTTGATGAACGCGCCGCGCGTGCCCGGCGCCTGAAATCCGATGAAGATCACCTGGTTCTTCGGATCGGGCAGGCGTTGCGCAAGGTGATGCAGGATGCGTCCACCAGCGGCCATGCCGCTCGAAGACACGATGATGGTCGGATACTGCGAGTTGTTGATCTTCTTCGAGTCTTCCACCTTCTGATCGAAAAAGAAATTCTCCCAGGTCACCGGCGAACCGAAGCGGTCGACCAGGCGCTTGGTCTGCTCGTTGAACTCGTCTTTGTATTTCAGGAAGATCTCGACTGCCTTGATGGCCATGGGGCTATCCACGTGCACCGGCACGCGCGGTATCTCGCCGGCTTCCATCATGTCCTTGACCAGGAAAATGAATTTCTCGGTGCGCTCCACTGCGAATGCGGGCACCACGACGGTGCCGCCGCGGTTTACCGTATCTTTGATCAACTTCGCCAGCTCCGGCCGCGGATCGGTGGTGGGATGCATGCGATTGCCGTAGGTGGATTCCATCACCATCAGGTCGGCGGACTCGCCCTCCTGCGGACCGGAGTGGACGATCTTGCCGGCCGCGTCCTTGGTGTCGCGGACGCGTCCGATATCGCCGGTGAAGAGCAGGCGGCGCTGGCCATTGCCGGCGCGCACCGTGATCTCCGCCATGGCGGAGCCGACGATGTGCGCGGCGTTCACAAAACTGAAAGTGAAGTCCGGATTCAAGCGCTGGACCGCGCCAATCTCCAGCGGACGAAAATACTTCAGGCAGTCCAACGCCTCCTGCATGGTGTAGAGCGGCAGCGCGGGGTCGTGGCGCGACGTCTTGTGCTTGTTGGCGAAGGCCGCGTCTTCTTCCTGCAGGTGTCCGGAATCGGGCAGCACCACGCCACACAGGTCGATGGTCGGAGACGTGGCGTAGATGGGCCCGGTGAATCCCGACTTCACCAGCCGCGGGATCCAGCCACAGTGGTCGAGGTGCGCGTGCGTCAGGATGACCGCGTCGATCTCCTGCGCCGGAATAGGCAGCGGCTGCCAGTTGCGCTCGCGCCATTCTTTCGGACCCTGGAAAAGGCCGCAGTCCACCAGCACCTGGAATCCGCCGGTGTTGATGAGGTGCTTGGAGCCGGTCACGGTGCCGGCTGCGCCGAGGAACTGGATGTAGGTCATAGGAAGTAGTTAGTAGTTAGTAGTTCGGAGTTAGCAGCCGGTCATCAGCATAAGCGACGAAACTCCTAACTACAAACTAGACGCTAACTCCTAACTACAAACTCCTAGCTACTTCTTTTCGACCACGGACGTGTTGTTGCGGCGATCCGCTTCCGGAACGCTGCCATCGTTCACCGTCACGCTCACCGGCGGCGCCGGAACAGTCACGCGCACCGTGGCTTTCTGCCCGGCCGGGACGAGCAGCCGCTCGGTTCTTTCGACGATCTTTTCTCCCGCGCCCATGCTGACGACGACGGGGACTTCCGCGCCCGCGCCGCCCGTGTTCTCGACCGTCACCACCACGGTGAAGGTGTCCCGCAATGTGGGACGGACGAGCACGTCCACGATCTTGAACTCGGGAAGTCCGCGATCGCGGTAGATCCAGTCATCGAAAAACCATTCCAGATCTTTCTTTGGCCCACCCGATTGTGCTTCGCGCTCCAGCAGGCGCTGCATGTAGGAAGGTTCCTTGTCGTCTTCGGCGCGATAAGCGGCGAGCGCGCGCTGTAGGGCAGCGTCGCCGAGCATGTCGCGCAGCATCGCCCAGACGAACATCGCTTTCAGGCGGATGAGCACGTCGTTGTGGCTGGTGACGAGCGGGTCGCCGCGGATCTCGTCGTCGGTCTGGAGCAGGGAGTCTTCCACCTGCGCGAGCAAGGCAGTGCGCGTATTCATGAACTCGATGGCGGCCTTGCGCCCGCCGGCGCGCTCACGGACGATCGTCTGCGCAAACTGCGCGATGCCTTCATCGATCCACAGGCGAGGCGCGGAGAAGGACGCGTGCGCGATCTGGCGCGCGGCATTGGTCTCCAGCAGCAGCTTGTCGCGCGTGTCGAAGGGCGTAGCGAGGAACGGTCCGCTCTCGAAAGCGGCGATGTGCGCGCCCGGCAACTGCACCATCGCGCTCTTCGCGTGTGGCGTGAACACGATCGCGGACCATGTCGCGAGATCCTTCTCCGCCTGCTCGAAGGCCGCGAGCACGTCGAGCGCGGCGGGGCGCGAGCCGAGGTAATACGCGACAGCATGTTCGCGGTCGGCAACTCCAAAGCCCGCGGCGGCGAGCACCGGTACGCGGTCGCTCGAAAGATCGAAGTCGAAGCCCACACACTTGTTGCGTCCCGAGCTGCTCGCCGCCGGCGGGCGCGACTTGCCACTGGCCACGACGGTGAATCCGGCGGGCATCAGCGCACGCACGCAGACGTCCGTCGAGAGCTGGCTGGCGCGATGGCGTTCGCGCCACGCGCCAAGGTGATCGAAGAAGCGCTGCGGGTAAGCGAGCGAATCGGGCTCGAGCGCCACGGGATACCACGCCACGTAGCCGGCGCCGCGCAGGATGGAGTACTCGTTCGAGATGCGGTCCCAATCGCTGGCTTCGGCGACTTCGAGTGGGATGCGTCCGCCGCTGGACTCGGTCAATCGGCGCGCGTCGAGTGGGATGGTGCCCGAGTAATTCACGTCGAGCTCGATGGTGGCCCGGGGCGCAACCGGATGCGGCAGCGCGATGATGGCTTCCGACATCGCGCCGGTGTGGTCGAAGTCCGTTTTCAAATCACGCCGCGAGAACTCGGCCGGCTTGCCCGCGAGCTCGATGGATTGCCAGGCGAGCGTCGAAGAAACCTGCAGTACAGCCTCCGCCTGCGGGATGAGCGAGTCGTTGCGCAGCGTCAGCTTGCCGCTCGCGGAAAGCGTGCCGTCCGCGGGAACGATCTGCAGGTCGAGCTGCCAGCGAGTGATGGTGAAGGCTTCGCGATCGGGTTGCGTCGGCAACTGTGCGAAAACCGGGGCCGCAATAAAGACAGGGAGGAGGACGCAGAGGACGCGGAGGACGCGGAGGATAGGGGCGGGAAATCGCAAACTCTCTTTATTCTTTCTGTTTGAACTTGCTTGCTGCTTATTCCTGGTTTTAGTTTTCTTTTTCTTCTTCTTCTCTTTTTCGCTTTTCTCTGTGCCTCTGTGTCTCTGTGGTGGATTTCCTCTGCCGGACGAGTTCGTACATCACGATGCCGGCGGCCACGCTCACGTTCAGCGACTTGACCGCGCCCGCCATGGGCAGTTTGACGAGGAAGTCGCAGTGCTTGCGGACGTGCTCGTGCAGTCCTTTGCCTTCGGCGCCGAAGACGAGGGCGCAATCCATCTTGTAGTCGATCTGGTCGTAGGTCTCGGTGCCGCGCTCGTCAAGCCCGACGATCCATACACCAGAGTCTTTCAGGTCTTCGAGTGTGCGCGAGACATTTGTCACCTTGGCGATGGCCATGTGCTCGCTCGCGCCGGCCGAGGTCTTCGCCACCGTGCCGGTGACGTGCGCGGCGCGGCGGTCAGGGATGATGATGCCGTCGGCGCCGGCGCCATTGGCGGCGCGCAGCACGGCGCCGAGGTTGTGTGGATCCTCCACGCCATCGAGCACGACGAGAAAACTCCACTGCCCGCGCTTGGCTGCCTTGAGGTCATCGACCTGCGAGTATTGTTTCGAGCTGGTGACGGCCACCACGCCCTGATGGTTCGCGGTCTTCGCCAGGCGGTCGAGTGTCTCGCGCGGGACGAAGCGTACCGCGATGCCCGAAGTGCGGCAGTCATCGATGATGCGCTGGATCTTCGGATCGTGCCGGTCCTTCGCGATCTCGACGTGGTCGAAATTGCGCGCGCGCGCCTTCAGCGCCTCCGCGACGGAATGGATGCCGTAGACAACGTCCATGAGGAGTACCGTGTTGCGAGTAGCCGGTTTGCGAGTACCGATGCCGGCGAAACATCCATTATGCAGGAGATCAAATGAAAACAGGAGGAGGGGAGGAGGGGAGGGAACATCTTCTTTTTTTATTTTCCTCGCTTACTCGCTCCTTCTTGTTCTTGTTTTTCTTTCCTTCTTTCTTGTTTTGCTTTCCCTCTTCCTTGTTTTGCATTCCTTCTTTGTCTTTGCTCTTCCTCCTGTCCTCCCCTCCTCCTGTTGTTATTTGATCTTCCTCTGCGTCCTCTGCGGTTTTAATTTGGTGCGTTACACTGAAAAGTCCATCCGACATCCCGGGAGGAACCAGTGGCAGAGGTTTTCATCGTGAGCGCGGTGCGCACGCCGATCGGGAGATTCGGCGGCTCGCTGGCCACGCAGACGGCAGCGGACATGGGCGTGGTCGCCGCCCAGGCGGCGATGGAAAGAGCTGGCATCGCGCCGGGCCAGGTGGAAGAGACCATCTTCGGCAACGCGCGCCAGGCGGGCGGCGGTCCGAATGTCGCCCGGCAGATATCCGTGCGTGCCGGAGTGCCGAAGGAAGTCACCGCGTACACCGTGAACATGGCGTGCGCGTCGGGGATGAAATCCATCGCGCTCGGCTTCGATGCCATCGCCGCCGGCAATGCGCAGGCGATACTCGCGGGTGGCACGGAATCGATGTCGCGGCTGCCCTTCTACCTCGAGGGCGTGCGCTGGGGATATCGCCTCGGCAATCAGGAACTTGTCGATGGCATGTACCGCGACGGCTTCTTTGATCCCCTAGCGAAGCTGGTGATGGGCGAGACGGCCGAAGTCCTCGCCGAGCAGTACAAGATCACGCGTCAGGAGCAGGACGAGTACGCGCTCGTCTCCCAGCAGCGCGGCGAGCAGGCCATCCATGGCGGACGCTTCGCCGATGAGATCGTCCCCATCACACTCGAGTCGAAAAAGGGAAGCGTGACGTTCGCGCAGGATGAGCACCCTTTCCTGGGCTCTTCGATGGAAAAGCTGGCGAAGCTTGCGCCCGTCTTCTCGAAGACGGGGACGATCACCGCAGGAAACTCTTCCGGCATCACCGATGGCGCCGCGGCGGTGGTGCTTGCGTCCGCCGACTTCGTGAAGCGCAATGACTTGAAGCCTCTAGCACGCCTGGTTGGATGGACCCAAGCAGGTGTCGAGCCGCGGACGATGGGCATCGGTCCGGTGCCGGCGATCGCGAAACTCGAAAAGAAGACCGGGCTCAAGCTCGCTGACTTCGACCTGGTCGAACTCAACGAAGCGTTCGCGGCGCAGGTGCTCGCTTGCGACCGCGAGTTGCACTTCGATCGCGAGCGGTTGAACGTGAACGGCGGCGCGATCTCGCTCGGACATCCCATCGGCGCGACCGGCACGCGCATCACGGTGACGCTGGTGCACGAGATGCTGAAGCGGAACTCAAAGCGCGGCCTGGCAACGCTGTGCGTCTCCGGCGGCCTGGGAATGACGCTGGCGCTAGAGCGCGCTTAGGTCCGCCGCAGATCAAGTCAACGACATCACGTCAACAGCTTGGCAAGTCCGAACGCGGCGGCGGCGGCGATACTGCCGATGGCGAGCGTTTGCACGGCGGAACGCAGCGGCTTGGCGCCGGTGAAGTGTCCTTTGACGTAGCCGAAGACGGCAAGCGCCACGGCGGTGACGCTGGCCGAGACCATGAGCGCCGCGTGCGCGCTGTGGATGAAGAGATAGGGCGCGAGTGGGATGAATCCGCCGGCAATGTATGACGCCGCGATGGTGCCCGCGCTCTTGTAGGCGCGGCCTTCCTCCGGCTTTTCGAGTCCGAGCTCGAAGCGCATCATGAAATCGACCCAGTTCTCGTGATGGTTCTTGAACGCCGCGATGATGGGCTCGATCTCGGCGTCGGTGAGGCCGTACTGGCGGAAGACGTCCTGCACTTCTCGAACCTCGTCCTTGGGACGGTGGATGACCTCGCTCTGTTCGCGGCGGCGCTCGCTGGCATAGTGCTCGGCGTCGGAACGCGCGGCGAGGTAGCCGCCCAGTCCCATGGCGATGGAGCCGGCGGCGATCTCGGCGATCCCGGCGACCACCACGATCTTGCTGGCGTCGACCGCGCCGGAGAGGCCGGCGGCAAGCGCGAAGGGCACGGTCAATCCGTCTGCCATCCCGATGACGACGTCGCGGACGGTGGCGCCGGCGGTGAAGTGGCGCTCGATGTGTGGGGTCGGCGGCACTAGATGCACTCTATCAGGCGGACTCCGGATTTGCCGCCAGGGAGTCGGCGGCTTTCTTCACCATGTCGCGCTCGCCCTTGTAGGCGAGCAGGCGCGGGGCGTCGGCGAGCGGGATCCAGCGCGCGCCGCGGACCTCGTGCTTCATCTCATCGGATATCTCGCCGATGGTGCCGCCGGTATAGCGCAGCAGGTAGAAGCTGACGATCTTGAAGACGCGGGCGCCGTCTGACCACTTGCGCACGTAGACGTACTTGATGTCGCCGAGCTTGCTGATGATCTCGGCGTCGAGGCCGGCCTCTTCCTTCACCTCGCGGCAGGCCGCCTGCTCGGGCTTCTCCCCAGGGTCTACCCATCCCTTGGGCAGGGCGAGGACGGTCTTGCCGGGATCACCATCAACCTCGCGGCGCGGCTCGATGACGGCGATCTCCCAGGGCCCGGGCGTTGAATCCGAAACCCTGGGATCCTGGCCCACTCTCCGGACCACAACGCCCCCGGCGGAGAACTCGCGCTGCATTGTTCCCGGTTTTGCGTTAGGACCGCCCATGCTCCCCAGCTCAGCCGTGGTCTCGGGGGCTTTGGAGGGTGGACGGCGAAAGGACTCGGGCTTTGGGAGGTGCACCATATCAAGCCAAACCTAACATAAGGGCTGCGGGACCCGCTTGTTTAGAGGGTATGCATAAAAATATGCGGCAGCATGTGGACCAGCGGGCAGCATCATAGCGTCTAAGTAAGCAGGAGCTTCAGCGGGCCCGGCAGCCGCGAAGCGAGGGGACGCACCCTGAGCAAGCTGAGTAAAAAGATCGCGCGCTCGGTGAAGGCCTTCACCGACGAAATGAAACGGCCGCAGCCGGGAACGAAAGCGGGGCCTGTACCGGTTACCAACACACCCAAACTTGGGGTGGCCCTGGGCGGCGGTTTCGCTCGCGGGCTGGTCCACGTTGGCATCCTCAAGGTGCTGGAAGAAGAACACATCCCCATCTCCTTCATCGGCGGCACCAGTGTGGGCGCGGTGATCGCGGCGGCATATAGCTCGGGCGTATCCGCAAAAGAGCTGGAGGAGATCGCGCACCTGGTGCGCTTCAACAGCTTCGCGCGCTGGACGCTCTCGCGTTATGGACTTGCCTCCAACGACCGCATGGTCCCCTTCCTGGAAAAACTGGTGAAGGTGAAAACCTTCGAAGAGTGCAGGATCCCACTCGCCATCTCGGCTACGGACTTCGTGACCGGTGATCCGGTGGTGTTCACCAGCGGCTCGCTGATCGATCCCATCCGCGCGAGCTGCGCGTATCCCGGGATGTTCCTCCCCGTCAATGCCAACGGACGCCTCATGGTCGACGGCCTGCTCGCGCACAGCGTGCCTGCCGAACCGCTGAAGCAGATGGGCGCCGACAAAGTGCTGTCCGTCTACCTGAGCGCGCACTGGGTCAATGTGAAAGGACCGCGGCACATCTTTGACGTCATCGGACAATGCTTCTCCATCGCGCAAGCCAAGATGTGCCACCTCTGGAAGGTGCACTCCGACCTGGTGCTCGAGCCCAACGTCGATGGCTTCAGCTACGACGGCTTCGAGCGCGCCAAGGAACTGATCAAGGTTGGGGAAGACGCGGCGCGCGAGGCTGCCCCGCAGATGCATGCCTGGTTCGAGAACGCAGAAAAGTCTGAGAAGGCTCAGGAGTCAGGGGCGACCCAGATCGTCACGACCGCGGCTCCAGTATCGAGTTCGAAGGGCGGCGCGCCCGCGCGCAGCCCCGCGCCCTTATTGGCGAAATAAGCTGGCGAAGTAGTTTCCTCCGACTTTTCGTTGCCCGTCTCTCCTGCAAACGATCCGCGCACGCGCTGCGCTTGACTGGCCCGCAGCCGGGACCTAGTCTTCGTGCGGAGAAACTCCTTCGATCATGACGAAAGAACTGCAAGGCAAGATCGCGATTGTGACCGGCGGAACCTCAGGCATCGGACGTGACGCCGCCATACTGTTTGCGAAGGCCGGGGCCAAGGTGGTGGTCGCAGGCCGGCGCGAGGCAGAAGGGAAGGAAACGATCGAGATGGTGCGAGCTGCCGGCGGCGATGGTCTGTTCGTGAAGACCGACGTGGCGAAGGCCGCCGACGTCCATGCCTTGGTGCAACGGACGGTAGAGAAGTTCGGACGCCTGGATATCGCGTTCAACAACGCTGGGATCGAAGGGACCTGGGTCCCCATCGTTGAACAATCGGAAGAAGACTGGGACCGCAGCATCGACATCAATCTGAAAGGCATGTGGTTGTGCCTGAAGTACGAGATCCAGCAGATGCTCAAGCAGGGCAGCGGCGGGGCCATCGTCAACATGGCGTCGGTGGCGGGCTTGGTCGGCGCTGCGGGAGCGGCAACGTACTGCGCGAGCAAGCACGGCGTGATGGGGCTGACGAAATCAGCTGCGCTCGAGACCGCGCGCAGTGGCATCCGGGTGAACGTGGTGTGTCCGGCGGTGATCGAGACGCCGATGGGTGAGCGTATCTGGGGAGCGCCGGAGATGAAGAAGTTCGCACTCGGCCTGCATCCCATCGGCCGGCTTGGAAAGCCGATGGAGGTCGCGGAAGCGGTGGTCTGGATGTGTTCGGACCGGGCCTCGTTCATGACGGGCCAGTCCCTGGTGCTCGATGGCGGCTTCATGGCGGGACCGAATCCTCCCGGCTAGCCGCGTTACGGCTGCCGGCGCGTGATCCAGCCCGTGATCTTCTTGTCGATCTCGAACTCGTGCAGGAAGCTGGTGATGGCCACGCCGCCGAGCGCGGTACCGCTGCGCTGCCACGCGTCGCTCACGCTGTGCTTGCTCGGCGGATACCACGCCCTTCCCACAAATCCACTGGCCACGCTGCCTAGGATATAGCTCGGCGAGAAGCGCCGGTGATTTCCGGGATCATTCGCCGGCGTGGCGGTGAAGATGTTGAGCACCGAGTGCCCGGTGCGCTTCCAGAAACCGTGTTGGTGCGAGCGGAACATCCGCGGATCTTCGCGGAAGATGGCTTGCGAAATGAAGGTGCCGGTCTTCCTGGTGGCGCCTTGCGCCAGGCTGGAGCCGAAGCGCATGCCGTATCCTTCGGCGCCTTGTGGCCATTCCTCGGGATCGTCCTGGGCCTGCTGGATGCCCGCCATGAAGGCCGAAGTCATGATGCCGGTGGGCGAGATGAGGCGGCGGCCGTAATAACACCACCGCTGCGTGGCGGTGAAGGGCTTCGGAGCATCTTCGGGATCGTGATTGCACGCGGGGCTACTTGACGCTGTGCTGCTTGGCGCCGCGGGCGGATCGGCCGCCATCGTGGTTGACGTTGCTGTCGACGCCTGGCCGAAGGCGAGCGCGCTCGCGAGCCAGCAGGCGGAGATTGCCAGGCGGAAGGCCTGGGAGGAGCGACGGTTGAATAGAGGGCGATGCGTGGCGCCCATATCGGTTCGCTCCTGAGTGTCTGGTAGCGAACAGTATAGCGTGCTGGTCGCGTTTTGGAGAGCGGCGAGACGCCGGCACGGCCCGATCAAGGTCAAAGGCCCGGGGTTCCAGCCGGTTTTTGCACCATGGCGCGGGGATACACACAAAATACTGCACAGAAAATGCTGCACTCGCGGCGCGTCTGCGCGATTGCCCGCGGTGGAAAACCCCGCTAAACTACAGGGTTGGCAAAGCAAATCTTTAAGTTACCGAAGGATTCCTCCGCATGAAACGCTACCAGTCCGCGCGCGAGGTATTAGCGGCGATCGAGCAGACGCTCAAGGCGTCCAAGGCGTCGAAGACGGGCGCGAAGTCGCGGCCGCTCGATGAAGTGCTCGACATCATTTACGAAGGCCGCCACTACTTCTGGATCGGGATCTACCTCGTGGTGGGCCGCGAGGTGCGCCGCCAGGCGTTTCGCGGGCCGGTGCCGCCGTGTCACACCTTCGCCTTCGGCAAGGGCAATGTGGGGACGACGGGCGAGCAGGGCGTGATGAAAGTGATTCCCGACGTGACCGCAGACCCGACCTACTCGATGTGTTTTCGCGAGGTGAAGTCGGAGATCGTGGTGCCCATCAAGCTGGTCACGCGGACCATCGGCGTGATCGATGTGGAGAGTGACCAGGCGAATGCCTTCGGTCCGGAAGACCGCGTGCTGCTGAAGCGCGTGGCGCTGGTGCTGGCGAGGTTCCTGACCTCGAAAGGGAAGTACATCGTGCGCAAGGCGCGCGAGGCGGACGCACGGGCCGGGAAGACGCCGACGTTGAGCGCGACATCGAGCGCGACAACGAGCGCGACAGTGACTGCAAGCAAGGAGAAACACCAGCCCGCAAGCGAGAAGGTGGGCGCCAGCCGTAAAGAGTCGGTTCGCAAAGCAGTAGCCGGGGAGACGCCCCGCGGATAATCCGCATGATGAATAAAGTCGAATCCATAGACGAACTAAAACGCATCGCGCGCTCGCTGCGCATCGACATCATCAAGATGATCGGCGCCGCGGGCAGCGGGCATCCGGGCGGGTCGTTGAGTGAGGTCGAGCTGCTCACCGCGCTCTACTGGCGCGTGCTGCGGCACGATCCGAAAGATCCGCAGTGGCGCGACCGCGACCGCTTCATCCTCTCCAAGGGCCATGGCGTGCCCGCCCTCTACGCCGCGCTCGCGCACGCCGGCTACATCGATCCCGCGCTCTTGATGACGCTGCGCAAGCTCGGGTCGCCGCTGCAAGGACATCCCGATAAGCGCATGTTGCCCATCCTCGAAGCCTCGACCGGCTCGCTCGGCCAGGGCATCTCGATCGGCATCGGCACAGCGCTCGCCGCCAAGCTCGACCAGCTCGATTACCACACCTTCGTGATGATCGGTGATGGCGAGTCGCAGGAAGGCCAGATCTGGGAGGCGGCCATGTTCGCGCCCTTCCACAAGCTCAACAACCTCACCGTGATCGTGGACAACAACAAGCAGCAGCTCGACGATTTCACCGACAAGATCCTCTCGCTCAAGCCGCTGGCGGAGAAGTGGAAGTCGTTCGGCTGGAACGTGGAAGAGATCGATGGCCACGACTTTGCGCAGGTCATCCCCGCACTCGAGAAGGCGCGCGCGAACCCGAGCGAGAAGCCGACGTGCGTGATCGCCAACACGGTGAAGGGCAAGGGCGTCTCGTTCATGGAACACCAGGTCAAGTGGCACGGCGTCGCTCCGAAACCGGAAGAGGTCGAGGCGGCGGTGAAGGAATTGGAAGCGCAAGCGGTGTAGTCCTTAAGAGTTGTCATTCCGAGGATCTGCTCTTGTGCGGATCGAAATGAAATCGGAATCACAAGTCGGACAGTCTGACTGAATAGGAGCCCCTTGAATCCGACGGTACCCATGAAAGCGACGACGGCAAAATTCGAATTGAAGCTGGGCAAAGCGACGCGCGAGGCCTACGGCGAGGCGCTCGCCGAGATCGGGCGCAAGAACCCGAACGTGATCGCGCTCGACGCTGACCTGGCGAAGTCCACCTTCTCCGCCACCTTCGGCAAAGAGTTCCCCGACCGCTTCTTCACCGTGGGCATCGCGGAGGCGAACATGGTGGGGATCGCCGGCGGACTGGCGCTGAGCGGCAAGCTGCCGTTCGCGCATTCGTTCGCCGTCTTCCTGATGGACAAGGGCTTCGACCAGTTGCGGATGTGCGTGGCGTATCCGCACGTGAACGCGAAGTTCGTCGGGTCGCATGGCGGCATCTCGATCGGTGAGGACGGGCCGTCGCAGCAATCCGTTGAAGACCTGGCGCTGGCGTGCGCGCTGCCCGGGTTCGTCGTCATCCATCCCGCGGACGAGCACTCGGCGCGCGCGCTGGCGCATCGCATGGCTGAGCATGAAGGGCCGTGCTACATGCGTACCGGGCGGGCGAAGGCGGCCGTCATTTATTCGCCGAACGATACGTTCGAGCTCGGCAAAGCCAAAGTCCATGGCGATGGTACCGACTGCGCCATCATCGCGTGCGGCTTCGAGGTGGGATACGCGCTGCAGGCGCAGGCGCAGCTCGAGGACGAAGGCGTGAGCGTCCGCGTGATCGACATGCACACACTCAAGCCGCTGGACGACGATGCGGTGGCTCTGGCCGCGCGCGAGTGCGGCGCCATCGTCACGGCGGAAGAGCACCTGCTCGATGGCGGACTGGGCGCGCGCGTGGCGCAGGCGGTGGCGAAGTCGCGTCCGGTGCCGATGGAGATGGTCGGCGTGCGCGATACCTACGCCGAGTCGGCAACGCCCGAACAGCTGATGGAGAAATACGGATTGACCGCGCCGTACATCGTCAAGGCGGTGCGCGACGTGCTGAAGCGGAAGTGACCGCGCTTGGCGGGCGTCCGAGCCCGCCGCGGTCATGCTGAGCGGAGGTCGCCGGCTTTTTGGCGACCGCAGTCGAAGCATCCCTATCCCGCCAAAAATATCCGCTTTGTTATAATTTTCAAGTCCCACCAGCGTGGCGCTATCGTCTAGGGGTTAGGACGGAAGGTTCTCAACCTTCAAACCCGGGTTCGATTCCCGGTAGCGCTACCAAATCCCGCCAACGACATTGCTACGGCGGCGATTGAGCTTTCCTCCGGACTGTCTCTTCACGCACCTTCACATAGTCGGAGACCTCTGGCGCTAGCCGTATTGCCTGATCCAAGTCTTGGATGGCTCGGTCGTACTCGCCCTTCTCAGAGTATGACATGCCACGGAAACAGAAGGCGATGGCGGCGTCGGGCCGAAGTCTTATTGCCGCATCGTAGTCTTGGATCGCCCGGTCGTACTCGCGCTTGCTGTAGTACGCGCCGCCACGGTCGTAAAATGCCTCGGCGTAATCGGGCTTGATCCTGATGGCCTCGTTCAGTTCAGTGATCGCCCGGTCCAAGTCGCCGGTTTTCGCATGCTCTGCGGCGCGCTGATAGAAGACTTCGGCGGTTTCGGGTTTCACATCGGGAGTGACCTTTAAAGCGTTCCCGCCCCCCGGACTGCGGTTAAGCGCCACGATGCCGCAGACCGCGGCGATGATGACCACTACGAGAAAAACGTATCGCACCCATAGCCGTTTGTGGAGTGGCACCGGGGACGACGCAGGAGTGGGAGGCGAGGGCATCCGCTCGGGCGCAGTTTCTGCTATCGGCACGCCGACGATGGGCGTCAGCGGAGTCGGCGTCGGCGGCGAAACAGCCGGTGGAGTCCGCAGCGGATTCGACGGATGGACCACCGTGGGCGCGAGCGCCGGAGCGACTTCCGGAGCGATTTCCGGAGCTGAATACGCGGAGACGGCGGCGGCCGTCGCGCGGTGCGGCTTTTCCTCACAGATCTTCTTTGCCGCATCCAGCGCCTTCGCGAAGTTCGCAGCGGAGACAAAACGTTCTTCGGGCTTCTTCGCGAGCGCGGTGTGGAGCAGGTCGTCCAGCACACCCGGCGATACTGGCACGCGGCCGGACAGGGGCGGCACCGCTGCGGTGAGGATTTTCATCATGGTGGCGCCGGTGCTGTCGGCCTCGAAGGGGACAGCTCCGGTGAGCAGCTCATAGAGCACGATACCGGCGGAGAAGATGTCGCTGCGGCCGTCGAGCTGCTGTCCGTTGATCTGCTCGGGCGACATGTAGAAGACCGTGCCCATCACCTGGAGCGTCTTGGTTATGCGCTGGTCGCCGGCAGCGCGCGCGATGCCGAAGTCCAGGATCTTGGCGATCCCCTCGCGCGTGACCAGGATGTTGGCGGGCTTGATGTCGCGATGCACCACGCCACGCTCGTGCGCGTAGTGCAGACCGCGGGCGACTTGCGCCATGATGTCGACCGTTGCGGAGACGTCTGGAGGTCCGATCTGGGTCGCGATGCGGTCGGCCAGCGTCTGGCCTTCGAGGAACTCCATGGCGATGTACAGGCTGCCATCCTGCTCGCCGATGTCGTAGATCACGACGATGTTCGGGTGCTGGAGGCGTCCCGCAGCGCGCGCCTCGCGCTGGAAACGCGCGCGCAACTCGGCGCTCCCGTTGTCGCCGGCAGGGAGCACCTTCAAGGCTACGGTGCGGTCGATACTGGGGTCCGCGGCCTTGTACACCACGCCCATGCCGCCGCTGCCCACCTTCTCGACAACTTCGTAGCGCCCAAATCTCTGCATCAGTGCGCGGAGTGTACTACGGAGATCGGCGGTTCGCGGCGAGAACCAACGCTATGAATGATGACCTATGCAAAGCTTCCGAACAGAGGTTCGCTCAGGGTGTCTTGATGAATTGAACGTACAGGAGGTAGACCAAGGTGAGCACCGCAACGACAGCAATGCCGGTAAGGAAGGTGATGAAGACCTGGTGTGTATGAAAAGCGCATTTCCGGGCCCAAAAACGCGGTTTTGCTGAGAGCCACGCGTCGAACCCTTTCTTGATCTTGCCCTCGGCGGACTTGTAGCGATAAGAACCCATGGGATAAAGGGGGACATCGGCGAACGTGACCCAGAGGGTACGGATCACGGAGCCGCATTTCGGGCACTCTTCGGCGGCTCCGTAGAACTGCCGTCCAACTCCGTTGACGGTGGAGATATTTCCGGGGCTGCGGTCCGTCGATGCGGCCGTGCAGTCGGCACAGAAGATGCTTTCCGTCATTTCCATTCCGCATTCCTCCTCGAGACGAGCAGAGCAGAGTGAATATCATTCCCGCATGAAAAACATGTGCGGCGCCACGGGATGCGGCCATCACTATAGCCTCAATTGGGTCGAGGACGTCTCACGGAAATGCCGAGCCCCAGAGTTTTGCGTTAGGGATAAGTTGGTTGGCAGGCTAAAGCCCTGTTCCTGCCCTCTTTCCCGCTAACTTGAGCCGGTTTGCGTGCGTGAGGTCGCCTGGACCGTGAGCCCGCAGGCGAAATCCTGAGCGAGCGCAGCGAGTCGAAGGACCCTTATAAAAAAAACTTGTCAAGTGCAAATTTCTGTCATTTTCCCGCTAACCAGCTGAATCGCCTCACGATATGGTTGCAAGATAAATGTCCGGTTTACCCCTCCCAATAGCGCATACTGGATATAGGTGGGGTGTACCTAAGAACAGCCGCTCGCTACTAGCCGCTGGCGAGATTCAGTCCTGCTCTTTGAAAACATCAGTCATCAACCATCGGTGATCGAGGAAAATCGCCCATTGGGTAACCCAATCCCCCATTGGGTTACCCAATCCGCAAAGTGATGTTTCCAAACGGAAATGGGCAAAAGCACCCGGGGGGAGGGGGTAACCCGATCCGCCCGCCGCCGCTGTGGAAATCGCCCAGCGGGATACCCGATCGCTCATCGGGTATCACGATCCGTAACTTGATGAGGACAAACGGAAATCCCCCGGGGGAGGGGGGTAGGGGTGTATCACGATGGCGGTGCTGGGAAAACAACGTTTTCGGCCCCAGTTTCAATGCGGCGATTAGCAATCGTCGATCGGTGATCGGTGATCGTCAATCGCCGACCGACCCTGCCCAGAAAGCCAAGAGCCAACAGCCAAAGGCCGAGGCTCAGCCGTTGGCGAGGTGTCCGCCGTTAGCGACCGTGTCGGCGTCTTTCAGGGTGGATTCGGCGCGGCGCGGCTGGTCCATCTCCCGCTTCACGCGGGCGAGGGTCTGCTTGGCGGAGGTCTTCTTTACGGAGATATCCTGCACTTCAGGTGGCGTCTTCATCGGAGTCCTTGCGGCCGGGCGGGGGGAGAGGGTCGCCCTGGCGGGGAGGTGAAATGATTCGCATACCAGCAGCCTATCCGCGCCGCGCCCCAATGTCTGTGCTAATCCGACCACGGGGTCGGCGAAAGTTTTAGCAGGGGCTTCGAGAGATCACCCCTGAAATCAGGCGACAGAAACGCCGTTCCATATCGGGACGGCGTTTTCATGTGCGGGGCGAAAAACGTGGCAACAGTCGCTGCCGGCTGTTCCCATTGCAGCAGCAGGAAAATGAGGTTCCAGATGCTGCTTCCCCAGCCCCCGCGCCGTCTGCTCGCCGATAAGCTCGACTTCGCCTGTTTTATTGCCATCCTGGTGCTGTGCGGCGCGCTGGCAGTGTTGATCGGTACGGCGCAGCGCACCACGACGGCGGACTCGGTGTGGCCGCTGATCCCGATCCTGCCACTCGGGTTCTGGCTGAGCGCGATGACCCGGCTGCGGCAGCACTTAGAAGTGAGCGAGAACGAAGCGCGCCGCCAGCGGCACCTGCGGACCTTGACTCTACAGAAGCGAGCCTTTGCGCGCTCCATCCGCTCCCTCCGTTCCATTCGCGTAGCGGCCTAGGGCAACGTTACCGCGCGATTACCAACGTCATCTTGCGTTATCTAGCGAAACGGCGCATCCTGCCGCCACTGTTTCCCAAGGTTCCCCAGCGAGACCGAAGATCACAAAGATCAGTCACGGCAAATGGATGCCATGGAGAAGATGGACAAGCTCGTTCACCAGCACAAGACCGAGTCTCATTCGAAGACGCGACGCTGGTCGCGCTTCAAGGTCGAGGTGCGGGTGAAGGTGGTGCTGCCCAATCGCGGCGCCATCTACGGGCAGGGCAGCGACATCAGCGAGGGCGGCATGGCGCTGTTCGTGCCGACCGAACTCGAGACCGGCCAGACGGTGCAAGCGGAGATCCTGCTGCCCTACTGCCGCGAGAAAGTGATGCTGCGCGGGGTGGTGCGGAATCGCGACGGTTTTCGCTACGGGGTGGAGTTCTCCGCGCTGAGCGACCACGAGAAGCTGCTCATCGAACGGGTTTGCCGCGCGCTCGCCATGGTGCAATAAGGCGAAGCCGGCATCAACGCGAAGGATGACATTCTTGCTCTGCGTGTCACTGTCACTATCAAGGGCATGAGGTTACATTATTCAGATGCGGAAGATCTTTTGCACGGTCGCGTTGAAACTCATTCTCGGAGCCGCATGGCTCGCGGCGCAGCAGCCGCAGCAGCAGACGTTCCGCATCACGCCGGTGCGTCCGCTGGAGGAGCTGCGCGCGGAGGCGTTGCGAGCGCAGCCTCCGGTGGAGCAGGGCGAGTTCCGCAGGCCGGAACTGGTGGAGTTGAGCAAACTCGATCCCACCATCAAGCTCGACATCCGCTACGCCAGCGTCAACAATTTTCTGAGCACGCCGATGTACTCTCAGGCGCGCGCTTTCTTGCAGAAGCCCGCGGCCGAGGCGCTGGTGCGGGCGCATCGCAGACTCAAACCACGAGGCTACGGCCTGCTCATCCACGATGGTTACCGGCCTTGGTATGTGACGAAAATGTTCTGGGAGGCTACGCCGGCGGACAAGCACGTGTTCGTCGCCGATCCCAGCGAAGGCTCGCGGCACAATCGCGGCTGTGCGGTCGATCTCTCCCTCTACGACCGCAAGACCGGGCGCGAGGTCGAGATGCCGAGTGGATACGATGAGATGAGCGAGCGCTCGTATGCCGATTATCCCGGCGGGACGGACGAGCAGCGCCGGCTGCGCGGCCTGCTGCGCGCGGCGATGGAGAGTGAAGGGTTCAAGGTGTATCCGCAGGAGTGGTGGCACTTCGACTATCAGGATTGGAAGCTGTATCCGATATTGAATGTGCCGTTCGAGAAGCTGGGGAAGTAAAACCAAAACCCACCACAGAGACACAGAGGCACAGAGGAAGCGGATAGGAAACAATGCGGCGGCAAGATGCCGCCGCACCAGCCGGCGAGACGCCGGCGCTACCCTGGATCAGTTGCCGGTGTGTGCGGTCGGAGACTTCTTCTGCTGCGCGATCCAGGCGTTGATGCGCTCCTCGAGCACGTTCATGGGCAGCGCGCCCGCACCCAACACTTCATCGTGATACGCGCGGATATCGAACTTGTCACCCAGTTCTTTCTTCGCGCGCTCGCGCAGTTCGGTGATCTTCAACTGTCCGATCTTGTAGGCCAGCGCCTGCGCCGGCCAGGCGATGTAGCGATCGGTCTCCGATTGGATGTCGGGCTCATCCTGCGCCGAGTGGGCGTGGAAGTAGTCGACCACCTGCTGCCGCGTCCAGTGCTTGTAGTGCACGCCGCTGTCGACGACCAGGCGGATGGCGCGCAGCATCTCGTCCTGCAAGCGTCCGTAATCGGAGTACGGATCCTGATAGAAGCCGACCTCTTTGCCGAGACGCTCGGAGTACAGCGCCCATCCCTCGACGTACGCGGTGTAACCCGCCTGCTGGCGGAAGGGCGGCAGGGTGGGCAGCTCTTGCGCGATCGAGATCTGCATGTGATGGCCGGGAACACCCTCGTGATACGCGGTGGATTCGAAGCTGATGATCTTGCGGTCTTTGAAATCTCCGGTGTTCACCATGATGTGTCCGGGACGCGAACCATCCGGTGTGCCCTGGTTGTACTGCGCGCCGGAAGCTTCCTTCTCGCGGAACTCCTCGACCGGCATCACCACGACCTTAGCTTTCGGCAGCCGGCCAAAGAGTTGCGGCAGCTTGGCGTACATCTGCTCGGTGTACTTGCGGTAGTAATCAAGGATGTCTTCGCGCGACTTCGGCCGCAGGTTGGGATCCTTCTCGATGGCCGCGTTGAAGCTCTTCAGGTCCTGGAAGCCGAGCTGGTTGGCGATCTTCAGCATCTCGCCTTCGATGCGCGCCACCTCGTTCAACCCCAGCTGGTGCACATCCGCGGGCGCCATCTCGGTGGTGGTGAGGTTCTTGATGGCAGCGCGATAACGCGCTTCGCCGTCGGGCAGCGACCACAAGCCTTCATGCTCGCGGCCGTGCGGCGCGTAGTCGTTGCGCACGAACGCCCCGAACTTCACGTAAGCGGGCAACACCGAGTCTTTGATGGCGCCGAGCACGCCGGCGGAGAGCCGTTGCTTGTCGGCCGCGGAGAAGGTAGCGGGGAACTTCTTGAGCGGCATGGCGAAGGGTGATTGTTCCGGCGTCTGCTTGGCGATGCGGTCGGACTGGTCGGCGACCTTGAGCAGCAGGAACTTCGGCGGCATGAGCTGGTCGCGCATGCCGTTGCGCATCTGGATCCCGGTCTCGTCGAACGCGCGGGGGATCTGCTTGAGGCGCGCGATGTAGTCTTCGAAGTCTTTCACCGTGTCGAAGGGGAGGAGCTGCACCAGCTGGGGCGCGTCCAGATGGATGCCGAAGAACTGATTCACCGGCATCTCCCAATTCTTGAAGTGCGCATTGTCGAGCGCGCGCGAGAGGTCGCGGACCATCAAGCGCTGATTGAGCTGCTCCTGCTCGGGGAAGCCGGAGGTGTCCACGGCGCTGAACTTGTCGAAGAAGATCTTGGTCTGGCGCAGGTCTTCGTCGATGGCCGGCTGCGAGAAGTCGCTGAGCTTATCGTTGTAGCGCTTGTCGCCCAGGATGGAAGCGAACTCGGGATTGGTCCGCAAGGTGTACTCCCACTGTTCTTTCAACAAGGAGTCAAGCTGCTTGCGGTTGGCGTCCACGGATTCTTTGGTGTGCGGTTGCGCCAGCAGCAGCGGCGCGGCGATGGTGAGGGCGAGAAAAAAGACAACCAGATTTCGCATGCAGTCCTCGGGCACTTAGACGGCGCTCCTCGGAAATGGTAACAGGGGGAATGGGACCAGGAGCGCCGGAGCGCCTTAGCGCCTTAGGACTGGATACGCAAAGCCAGGCCGGAGGGTTCAGGTCCCGGAGAGCTCACTGGCGTGAGTGGCGGGGCGTGAGTGGCGGGGCGCCAGAGCGAGGAACTTTGCGTCCACGGGGCGCGTAGTAACATCTGTAAGGATCGTCTATTAAAAATCCCCATGGCAGCGGTCCCGAACCAGCCGGCAGTCCACGCAGCGAACGTCTCCCGCCACTACACCATGGGCGAGGCAGTGGTGCGCGCGCTCGATGGCGTGAGCCTGGACGTGGCCGCCGGTGAGTTCGTCGCGTTGCTGGGCAGCTCGGGCTCGGGGAAATCCACGTTGCTGAACCTGATCGGGGGACTCGACCGGCCGACCGCAGGCTCGGTGACCGTGATGGGGCGCGACCTCGCGCAGCTGGCTTCAGCCGAGCTCGCCGCCTACCGGCGCAACACCGTTGGCATGATCTTCCAGGCCTTCAACCTTGTTCCCACCATGACGCTGGCGGAGAACGTGGAACTGCCCATGCGCTTTGCCGAGGTCGCGCGCGAGCGCAGGCCGGAACTGGTGCGCGCGGCACTGGAACGTGTGGGGCTGGGCGCGCGGGCAAAACACCGTCCCAGCGAACTTTCAGGGGGCGAGCAGCAGCGCGGTTCCATCGCGCGCGCGCTCGTCAATAGACCGGCATTGTTGCTGGCCGACGAGCCCACCGGGAACCTCGACAGCCATACCGGCGCCGAGATCTTGAACTTGATCCAGGAACTGAACCGCGAAGGCATGACGGTGGTGCTGGTGACGCATGAGCGCGCACTCGCCGAGCGCTACGCCACGCGACTGGTGTTCCTCTCCGACGGCAAGATCGTCGCGAGCGAGCCGGCGGAAGTGACGGCACTTAGGTGAGTACAGCATCGGTGAGCAGACCATGAAGAGCTACGACCTGATCGAGCTGGCCGGGCGCAACCTGCGCGAATCCGTGCTGCGCAATGGGCTCACGACGGCGGGGATCGCGGTGGGCGTGGCGTCGCTGGTGGCGATGCTCTCGCTCGGCATCGGATTGCAAGCGCTCGCCGACCGCAACCTGAACCGCTCCGGCATCTTCGACACGGTGGCAGTGTTTTCGAAGCGCGATTTCCTGAGCTTTGATTCGAGCGAGCGGCAGCAGCAGAAGACCATGTCCAACGAGAACGCGCGCGCGCTCGACGAAACCACGCGGGCCGAGATGGCGAGACTGCCGGGCGTGACCGAGGTCTATCCCGAGATGCGCTTCCAGACGGAGGTCGTCTACGAAGGGCATTCGCAGTTCTCGACCGTTGCCGGCCTGCCGATGTCGGCCAAGCAGAGCGACGCGTTCGACGACGTGCAAGGCAAGTTCTTTTCCGGTCCGGAGGCGGAAGAGGCGGTCATCCATGAGGATTTCGCGAAACGCATCTCGCCGAATGCCTCGCCGCTGGGCAAGCAGATCGTGCTGCGCTATGCCGAGCGCGCGCCATTGAACGCAGACAAGGGGAGGGCAGATAAGGGGAACGCAGACAAGGAGGCCACGGGCGCCGCCTCCGGCGAAAACTCCGCAGACGACGGCGGCTTCTCCGTGATCCGCAAAGAGCGGACGCTGACCATCGTGGGCATCGTGAAGCAGGAGCCCTACGGGGGCTGGCGGAATTTCGCGCGCGGACGGGTGTTCATCCCTAACGCGGTGGCGGAAAAGCTGAATGTGCTGCAGCCTTCGGCGCTGCGCGATGCGGTAGCCGCGAGCGGCAAGCCGAGCTACAGCAGCCTGCTGGTGCGCGTGGCCAAGCCGGGCGAGGCGCAGGGCGTACAGGAAGCGATCAAGAAAATGGGCTTCACCACGTGGTCGGCGCTCGACGCCACCAAGGGATTGCGGCGCTTCTTCGTGGTGCTCGACCTCTTCCTCGGCATCTTCGGATCGCTGGCGGTAGCGGTGGCGTCGCTGGGGATCATCAACACGCTGGTGATGGCGATCCTGGAGCGGCGGCGCGAGATCGGGATCATGAAGGCCATCGGCGCGAGCGATGCCGACGTGAAGACGCTGTTCTTTGCCGAAGCAGGCGTGATGGGATTTGCCGGCGGCGCGCTCGGCGTGGCCCTGGGCTGGGTGATCGGCCGCGTCATCAACTTCGGCACCAACTACTACCTCGCGCGCCAGGACTTGCCGGCGGAAAATCTCTGGCTGGTGCCGTGGTGGCTGGTCGCGGCGGCCATCGGATTCGCGGTCCTGGTGAGCCTGGTCTCAGGCCTCTACCCCGCGGCGCGCGCGGCCAAGCTCGATCCGGTACAGGCGCTGCGCTACGAATGAGCGTCAGTCGGAACAGTTGCCGTCTGAAACATTTCCTTCCGCTGGTGCTGGTGTGCGCGGCGCTTTGCGCGTGGACGCCGCCGGCGTTTGCGGCGGCACGGGCCGAGTGTGCCAGCGTGCAGAGCGCCATCCTCGGGCGCAGCGTGAAGTATTGCGCATTGCTGCCGGCGAGTTACGACACCGCGAAGCAGCGACGCTATCCCATCCTCTATCACCTGCACGGGCTCGGCGACAACGAGCAGTCGTTCATCCAGACAGGCGGGTGGAACGTGATCGAGAACATGCAGGCGCGCGGTGAAATGACGGAGTTCATCACCGTGACGCCGGCGGGCGGCATGAGCTTCTACATCGATTCGCGGGATGGACGCGTGAAGTACGAGCAATTCTTCCTGCGCGAGTTCCTGCCCGCGATGGAGAAGAAATATCGCGTGCAAGCGGGACGCGCGGCGCGCGGCATCAGCGGCATCTCGATGGGCGGCTACGGCGCGCTGCACCTGGCGTTCAAGTACCCGCAACTGTTCGGCTCGGCGAGCGCACACAGCGCGGCGATATTCGTGAATCCGTCAGGAGACTCGCGCCTCATCACCGGCGGCCGCTTCGACGTGATGGGCATGGTCTATGGTTCAACCGGCAATGGCTCGCCCATCGACAGGGCGTTCTACGCGAAGAATAGTCCGCTGACGCTGGCGCGCGAACACGCGGCGGGTTTGCGTGGCATGAAGATCTATTTCGATTGTGGGACGGAAGACGGCTACGGTTTTGACGCTGGGACGCGCGCGCTCGATGCCGAGCTGACCAAGCTGAAGGTGCCGCACGAGGCGCATCTGTATCCCGGCCGGCACGATTGGGTGTACTTCGCCGAGCACCTGCCGGCGTCGCTGAAGTTCCACGCGCAGGTCTTCTCCGGGAAATAGTTCCTTCCTACTTTTTCTTCAGCCAGATATCGCGCAGATAGAGCGAGGCCTTGATCCAGCTCTCGTTCACGCTCTCGATGGGGAGCTGCAGGATGCCGGCGGCGTCAACGGCGGAGAAGTCCAGCGTGGAGCGCAGGATGAAGACGGCGCGGTCACTGGGCGGAAGCAGCGGCAGGATGTCCTCGAGCTCTTCGGTGTCGGGAAAGCGGGGCTCCGTGCGGTCGAGCTTGATGGATTCCGCGATGGCGTTGCGCATGAGCTTGCGCGGCATCTTCGAGACGATGAGCGGCTCCTGCTCACGCACGTATTGGACGAAGGCTTCCTGCGTGGCCAGCTCGGCGCTCTCGTCTTCACCGAGGAACATCCGGCAGAAGCCGTAGATGGAGCGGTTCCAGCGCTGGTAGAACTCGTGAAAGTCTTGTTCGTCGATGGACATGCAGAGTCGCCGATTATTGCAGAAACCAGAGTAGTCGTGGGAAGCGAGGGCGTTGTCCCGCGTCAGAGATTCGCGTCCCGCAGATCCCGCCCGCGAACTCCTAGCTACTAACTACTAACTCCTCTCCGTTTTTCTTTATGCCAGCGATAAAAAGTTTGGATTGGTAATCCGCAGGCCATCCGGGCCAGGATGCCTGGATAAGGGATACGCGGATAAGTGTTGCGCGGATAAGTTCGTTCCAGCCGTGAGCGTCCGGAAGCCTGCTCGGAGGTGAGTTGGTGGAGACGAACGTATATTGGCTGTGGCTGCTCTCCATGGGCAGTTTGATCTTTCTCATGCAAGCCGGGTTCTTCCTGCTCGAAGGCGGGCAGGTGCGCTCGCGCGACGTGGCCAACGTGATGATGAAGATGACCGGCCACATGGGCGTGGGCATCATCGTCTTCCTGCTCTTCGGCTTCGCCATCAAGCAGTACGGATGGCCACTGGCCGCGCTCCCCAATGGCTGGCACGCGCCGTGGCAGTTCATCTCCGATGGCGGCCACTCCATCGCCTTCTACGTCTCGCTGATGTTCGCGCTGGTCTCGTGCGCCATCCCCAGCGGATGTTTCTCCGGCCGCATGAAGTTCTCCGCCTACCTGCTGTTCGCCGCGCTCTACGTCGGCGTGATCTATCCCGTCTTCGCCTACATCCTGTGGAATGGCCCGCTGGCGCGCCTGGGCGTGCAGGACTACGCCGGCTCGCTGGGCGTTCACGCCGTCGGCGGCATCGTCGGCCTCGTCGGCGCAAAGTTCCTCGGGCGGCGCAAGACGCCGGCGACGGCGCACGATGTCCCGATGATGGGACTGGGCGCGATGATGCTGATGTTCTGCTGGTTCGGGTTCAACCTGGGCTCGGTCCCGAGCTACGGGAACATGGCCGCGGACCTGCCGTTGGTGGCCATCAACACGCTGGCGGCGATGGCCGGCGGCATCATGGGCTCGATGGCCGGCACGTGGGCGCAGAATGGCAAGGCGGACCCGATCATCACGCCCAACGGCGGACTCGCAGGCGCGGTGGCCATCTGCTCGGGCGTGCACCTTGTGCATCCCATCTACGCCATCCTGCTGGGCGTGGTGGCGGGCGCGCAGATTCCGTGGACAGCAAGATTCATCGCCAAGAAACTCGACATCGACGATCCCTGCGGCGTGGGCCCGGTCCACATGACGCCCGGACTGCTCGGCGGCCTCGCCGCCGGATTGTGGGCGCCGATGATCCCCAACGGTTTTCATGGCTACACCGTCCACTTCCTGCCGCAGCTGATCGGCACGGTGACGGCGATCGCGTACGGGCTGGTCGCTTCCGTCGCGCTTTTCTGGCTGCTGCAGAAACTCTTTGGATTGCGCGTCAGCGCGGACGAAGAACTCAGCGGGCTCGACGTGGCCGAGCATGGCATGGCGGCGTATCCGGAATTCTTTCCCGAAGCGGGCCCGCGCACGACGCCGCTGCACGTGCTTTCCGCCGTCCGCGTGGACCAAGTGATGACCGCGCCGGCGACGGTGCGCGTGGGCGACACGCTAGAGACGGTGCAGGAGCTCATGTTCAGCCGCGAGGTCTTTGCCGTGCCGGTGCTGAACCCTTACGACGAGCTTTGCGGCATCATCACCATGGCCGACGTGACCAAGATCGCGCGCGAGGAGCGTAGCCGCGTGGCGGTGGCGGCGGTCTACACGCGTGAGGTGGAGTCGGCGTTTCCCGACCAGACCATCCACGAGATCGTGGAACGGATGCGCGAGCGCCACCTGGCGAATTTCCCGGTGGTCTCGCGGCGCGAGGAGCATCGGCTGCTCGGCATGGTGAGCAAGACGGACATCGTGCTGGCCTACCGAAGGATCGCGATCGGAGACGCCACGTCGGGAGATTGACTTGGCGGTGGAGGCCCTGCTTTGCGGCCCCCTTCTTTTCGGCCCGTTGTCTCGGACCAAGCGGACTGCCATGGACGGGCGGGACGATCATGTCTCGCCCATTTTTGTGTGGGCTGCAACGCGGGTGGACTACGACTGCATTGGCGGACGCGTAGCCCGCCCCCGCGGCCTCAGCGACGACAGCGACCTTAGCGCGACGAGATGGCGTAGCGCACGAGCACGCCTTCCACGTAGGTGACGTCGACGAGATTGTCCGGCGTCGCGTAGCGGTATTCGCTGGAGCGCAGGCCGTCGCCACTGGTGTTCTGGGTGAGCAGCTGGCCTTTGCCGAGCATCGCAGCTCCACCTTGCGTGCTTACGCGTCCTGGTGGCGGCCCTTCCACTCGCCGCCCCGTCCCGACCAGTAGCGCAGCGCGGAGTGAATGGTCGCGCCCAGGTAAAACAACGCGGCGAGAGGTAGAGTGAGCGCCCAGAGCGGGTTGCGGCGATAGGTGCGGAGGGCAGGGAAATAGCTGACCAGCATGAGTGCGGCCGCGGCGGCGCCGAGGGCGATGGCGAGCGGCGGGTGCGAGAAAAGCAGGGCGATGGGCGCCACGTAGAGCACCAACATGCCGAGGACAGCGGCGAGTAGCAGAACGGACGAATGACGCAGCTGGTTGAAGGCCGTCCGCGAGATCATGCGTCCGACGGCGGCGAGTGTCCCATAACCGCGCAGGCTGCGGGACTCTGAGGTGGGGCCGAGCCAGAGC
>JALYLW010000087.1 GCA_030774055.1 Acidobacteriota bacterium | reverse complement strand
GTCCACTGCTGCTCGTCAGCGTAGATGTCAGCGCTGCGTGCCACTTTCCTTGATCGGCTCCGTCACGATGCTCACGTTGGTGATGCCGGCTGACTTGACCGCGTCCATCACGGTAGCGAACGCGCCGAACGGCACGTTCTCGTCGGCGCGCAAATAGATGGCCTGGTGCTCAGGGTCGCGGATCTTCGCGCGCAGCTTCGCACCGATCTCGTTGATGTTCACCGGTTCGTTCCCCAGGAACACGCGCTGCGATCTGTCGATGGAGATCACGATGCGCTCTTCGGTGATCTCTTTCACCATCTTCGTCTTCGGCACCGCCACCTCGATGCCCGACTGCAGCACCGGCGCGGTGATCATGAAGATGATCAGCAGCACCAGCACCACGTCCACGAACGGCGTCACGTTGATCTCCGAGAGCGAGGTCTGGGTGCGGCCGCGCGCGTTGGTGAAGGCCATCTAGCGTGCCTCCGGGCCGCGCTCCACGGTGTTGAGGAACTCGGCGGCAAAGTCGTCCATGCGCGCGCCAAACTCGCGCAGGGAATGCGAGAACGCGTTGTAAGCGATCACCGCGGGGATGGCGGAGAACAATCCGGCGGCGGTGGTGACCAGCGCCTCGGAGATGCCGGGCGCGACCGCGCGCAGCGTTGCCGCGCCTGCGGTGCCCAGACCGTGGAAGGCGTCGATGATCCCCCACACTGTGCCGAACAGTCCGATGAACGGCGTGACCGCGCCGGTGGTGGCGAGCAGCGGCAAGCTCCTTTCCAGGCGCGTCAATTCTTCCGAGGCCGCGATCTGCGTCGCGCGCTGGATGGCCGCGAGGCTGCGTATCTGTCCGCCCGGATTGCCGGCCGTCTGCCGCCGATACTCTTCGTAACCATATTCGAAGACCGTCACCAGCGGGCTGGGACGGAACTGGTCGGCCACCGCTGCGACATCCTGCAGGCGCTGCGATTTGCGGAACATGCGCACGAACCGCCCGCTCTGCGCGCGCGCCCGCCGGATCGATGCCCATTTCGATAGGATGATCGCCCACGACAGCAGGCTGAAGAGAAGCAGGATGACCAGGACCAGTTTTGCGACTGGGCCGCTTTGCAGGATGAGGTTTACGATCTCGCCGCCGACGAAGATTGCCATCCGCTGAATGACTCCGGGGGTTGGAGTTGATGAATAACTTGCGACGCAGTGGCCAGACCTGACCGTAGCACCTCGCTTCCACGCCCGTCAAACGCAGCCAGGCATTTCGCGAGGATCGCATCCATTGCCGGCGTACGCAGTCGTGCTATTCTTCGCCGCAAGACCGAGGCGAAAGATTTGCTGCTCGAACTGCGCGTCGAAAATTACGCGGTTATCGACAACGTCGCCGTCGAGTTCGCGGCCGGGCTGAACCTGCTCACCGGCGAGACCGGCGCGGGCAAGTCCATCCTTATTGATGCGCTCGCGTTGCTCCTTGGCGAGAAGGCTTCCGCGGACGTCATCCGCCACGGCGCGGAGAAGGCCGTGGTCGCCGGCGTCTTCGAAGCGCCCACCAAGCTGGTCGATCCCATCCTCGAAGCCAACGGTCTCGATCCTGACTCCGCGCAACTTATCCTGCGTCGCGAGATTTCCGCCGGCGGTAAAGGGCGAGTCTTCGTCAACAACCAGCCGGCCACCGTCAGCGTGCTCAAACAGCTCGCCCCCCTGCTGGGCGCCATCCACGCGCAGAGCCAGTCCATCCTCTCGTTCGACGCACATGAGCGTCTTGTGTTGCTCGACCGCTACGCCGATCTCGATACCGCCGCGCTCGCCGACGCCTTCAGCAAGTGGAACGGCATCCGGCAGCGCATCACCGGCCTGCAACGCGATGAGCAAGACCGCTTGCGCCTCGTCGACCTGTGGAGCTTCCAGAAGAAGGAGATCGAGCAAGCCCGGCTCGCCGCCGGCGAAGACCAGCGCCTGGAGAATGAGAAGCGCGTGCTCGCCAACGCGGAGAAGCTTTACCTGGCGGCGAACACCGCCTACGACAATCTTTACGAGAGCAACGGCTCGGCCGCCGCGACCATGCGCGCGGCGGGGAAGTCGCTCGAAGAGCTGGCGCGCTTCGACGCGAAGTTCGCCGATGCCGCTGCGACGCTCGCCTCTGCTCGCGCCGTGGTCGAAGATCTCGGGCTCACGCTGCGCGACTACGCCGCCAATATCCACGCTTCGCCTGAGCGGCTGGCCGAGATTGAAGACCGCCTGGCTTCCATCGATCGATTGAAGAGGAAATATGGCGCGACGGTCGCAGACGTCGTCGCCTTCGGCGCCGGCGTGGCGCAGAAACTCAACCAGATCGAGAACCAAGATGAAGTGCTGCGCGAGCTGAACCAAGAACTCGCCACCGCCGCCGAGGCGTATCTGAAACTCGCGCGTGGCTTGTCGAAGAAGCGCTACGACGCGGCCAAGAGACTCGAGAAGCTGGTCGAGGACGAGATCAACGACCTGGCAATGAAAGCGAAGTTCAAGATCGAGCTCTCCGGCGCCGACGACCAGGCGAACTGGACCACCGCCGGCTTCGACCAGGTGCAGTACATGATCGCGACCAATCCGGGTGAGCCGTTGCATCCGGTCGAACAGATCGCAAGTGGAGGCGAGCTGTCGCGCGTGCTGCTCGCGCTCAAGGCGACCGTCGACAGTAGCGCCGGCGTCCCGCCGGCTGGTTCGCGAGCGTCCCGCCCGCGCTCTGGTGCCCGCACTCTTGTCTTCGACGAGATCGATACCGGCATCGGCGGACGCGCCGCTGAAGCCGTGGGTAAGAAGCTCAAATCGCTGGCGCGTTCCGAGCAGGTGCTGTGCATCACGCACCTGCCACAGATCGCTTCCTTCGCCGACCAGCACTATGCGATTGAAAAACGCGAGGCCGCGGGCCGCACGCGGACGTCGGTCCGCAAGCTGGAGCCGAAGGAACGCACCGAAGAGATCGCGCGCATGCTCTCCGGCGCGAAGGTCACCGACACGTCACTGAAGCACGCCGAGCAGATGCTGAAGGCCAACGCTTAGTTTTTCTCAAGGAGGTTCGCCATGGGAACCCCGCCCGCCATTCTTCCGCCGGCAACACCTGCGCAGATCCCCCCACAGCATCCGGGCTGGTGGTCGCGCAATTGGAAGTGGTTCGTCCCGGTCGGCTGTCTCACGTTGATCGCGCTCTTCGCCGCGCTCCTCGCCGGCATCGTCCTTATTGTTTCGGGATCGATGAAGAGTTCAGACGCCTACAAGCTCGCGCTCGACAAGGCGCAGCACGACGCGCGCGTCCAGCAGCGGCTGGGCACGCCCATCGAGGCGGGCATGTTCGCCTCCGGCAACATCAACGTGGCGGGTAGCGCGGGCGAGGCCGGCCTGACCATCCCCATCTCCGGTCCGAAGGGGAAGGGAACCATTTACGTGGACGCGACAAAATTCGCGGGCGAGTGGAAGTTCAACCGGCTCGAAGTCGGCTTCGATGGCGATGAACAGCGCGTCGACCTGCTCACGCCGCCGGCCGCGGCGTCTCCGCCCGACCACTGATGGCCTTGGCCGGCTCCGAGCGCGGGCTGTGGGCTGCCCTGTTTTCCGTGCAAATCCCGTCGCCGCTCACACGCGCCAAAACCGGCCTCCGCTCACGCTCTCCAGCGCCCCATTCGCTGCCAAGTTCCACCCTTTCAACCGTTTACCATGGTCGCACCGCCCTGCGGAAGCTAAGCTCTAACTTCCGGGAGTGCGCCAAAACCGCGTATACTGAGAGACAGATGACCGCAGCCAGCAACGGGAAAAGACTGCTCTTACTGAAGCCCAGGGGCTTCTGCGCCGGCGTGGTGCGTGCGATCGACATCGTTCGCATCGCCCTCGACACCTTCGGCCCACCGATCTACGTCCGCAAAGAGATCGTCCACAACCGCTACGTGGTGGAAGACCTCACCGCCAAGGGCGCCATTTTCGTGGACGACATCGACGAAGTGCCGGAAGGCGAGCGCGTGATCTACAGCGCGCACGGCGTCTCCCCCGAGGTCCGCGACGCTTCTCTGCTGCGCAACCTGCGCGTGATCGACGCTACCTGCCCGCTGGTGACCAAGGTCCACGTGGAAGCGGTGAAGTACGCCAAGGAAGGCTACAGCATCATCCTCATCGGACATCGCGATCACGATGAAGTGATCGGCACCCTCGGGGAAGCCCCGGACGTCACTCAGGTGGTTGGAAATCCAGAAGAAGTCACGCGCCTCGAAGTCCCGGATCCCGAGCGCATCGCGTATATCACGCAGACCACGCTCTCGCTCGACGAGACCAAAGACATCATCGCCGCGCTGCGCAAGAAATTCCCCAAGGTCAAAGGACCGCACGCACAGGATATCTGCTACGCCACCGAGAACCGCCAGATCGCGGTGAAGCAGGTCTCGCCGCAGGCCGACCTGTTGCTGGTCGTCGGCTCCGACAACAGCTCGAACTCGAACCGCTTGGTCGAGGTCGGCCGCAACATCGGCCACAAGTCGTACCTCATCGAGAACTACCGCGCCATCAGGCCGGAGTGGCTGGAGGGCGTGGGCTCGGTCGCGCTCACCGCGGGCGCCTCCGCTCCCGAGTGCCTGGTGGAGGAAGTGGTCGCATTCCTCAAGCAGGCCGGCTACGGCACCGTGGAAGAGGTCGAGGTCATGCCAGAGAATGTCCGCTTCGGACTTCCGCCGGAGATCGTCGAAGCCATCGCGCCCGCCCCGGCGGTCGCCGCGGAGTAGCGCGCGATGCCGTCCCCCAAGGGTCCTGAGAGCCGCGAGCCGCAACTCACCTTCGGCAAGCTGGATGACGTTTCCACCCGCGTCGCCGCCGCGGTCGAGGCCGCGCGCAACTGCCTTTTCTCCATGCAGGACGAGAAGGGTTACTGGTGTGGCGAACTCGAAGCCGACACCACGCTCGAGTCCGATTACATCCTGCTGCACCGCCTGCTCGGCACCGACATTGACCCCAAAATAGAAGACCGCATCCGCAAGGCCGCAAACTACATCCTCGCGCACCAGAATGCGGATGGCGGTTGGAGCATCTACGCCGCCGGGCCGTCGAACGCCAGCGCCACGGTCAAGGCGTACTTCAGCCTGAAGCTCGCCGGCTACACCGCCGAGCATCCCGCCCTCGCGCGCGCGCGCGAGAAGATCATGGCGCTGGGCGGTGTCACCGAGGTCAACACCTTCACCAAGATCTATCTCTGCTTCTTCGGGCAATACGACTACGACGCCGTTCCGGCCATCCCGCCGGAGATCGTGCTTTTCCCCAACTGGTTCTGGTTCAACATCTACGAGATCAGCTCGTGGTCGCGCGCCATCCTGGTGCCACTCTCCATCGCCTACGCGAAAAAGCCGTTCAAAAAGATCCCGCAGGAGATGGGTATCGACGAGCTCTTCCCGCAAGGCCGCCAGGGCACCACGCTGCACCTGCACTGGTCGGAGCAGATCGTCTCGTGGCGTAATTTCTTCCTCGTGCTCGACCGCATGACGCACTGGTTCGAGCGCGTGCACGTGCGTCCGCTGCGCTCCATCGCCATCAAGAGCGCGCAGAAGTGGATGATGGCGCGCCTCGAGAAATCAGACGGCCTCGGCGCCATCTATCCCGGCCTGATGAACTCCATCATCGCGCTGCGCTGCCTGGGGTATTCGCTCGACGATCCGCAGATGATCCGCGCCATCGACGAGTTTGAAGCCCTCGGCATCGAGGCAGGTGACACCTTCCGCATGCAGCCCTGCAAGTCGCCGGTGTGGGATACCGCCCTCGCGCTCTTCGCGCTCGGGGAATCGGGCGTGCCGCGCGGCGATACGCGCATGGCCAAGGCCGGCGCATGGCTCCTGCAGAAGCAGGTCACGCACCAGGGTGATTGGGCGGTGAAGAATCCGAAAGCGCAGCCCGGCGGCTGGTATTTCGAGTTCAACAACGAGTTCTATCCCGACGTGGACGATACCGCCATGGTCGCGCTCGGGCTCACCCATGTGCAGCATCCCAACGAGCGTTACCAGCACGAGAGCGTGCAGCGCGCCATCGCTTGGGTGCTCTCCATGCAGTGCAAAGACGGCGGCTGGGCGTCGTTCGATAAAGATAACGATCGCATGGTCTTCCAGTACGTCCCCTTCGCCGACCACAACGCCATGCTCGATCCGCCGACCGTGGACATCACCGGCCGCGTGCTCGAGATGCTGGCGGCTTACGGCTACACCCGCGCCGACCAGCACGTGCGCAAGGCCATGGACTTCCTGCGCCGCAACCAGGAATCAGACGGCGCGTGGTTCGGCCGCTGGGGCGTGAATTACATCTACGGCACCATGCAAGTGCTGCGCGGCTTCGAGGCGATGGGCGAAGACGTCCACGAGCCGCACATCCAGCACGCGGCAGAGTGGCTGCGCAGCTTCCAGAACTCCGATGGCGGCTGGGGCGAGAGCTGCGGCAGCTATGACGATCCGCACGCGCGCGGCGTTGGCCCGAGCACGCCCTCGCAGACGGCGTGGGCCGTCCTCGGACTGCTCGCCGCCGGCGACACGCGCTCCGATTCAGTCAGCCGCGGCATCGCCTTCCTGCTCCGCACCCAGCGCGCGGACGGCAACTGGGACGAGCCTTACTACACCGGCACCGGCTTTCCGCGCGTGTTTTACCTCATGTACCATATGTACAGGACGTATTTCCCGCTGCTCGCGCTCACCACGTTTGCCAAGGTGTTTTCGAACGTCAGCGACACGGGCGAGGCCCGGTTCTCATCGAACGTCACGCCGCTCAAACTAGGAGGCAAGTAAGTTGGCAGTCCCTGTATCCCAGATGGCGACGGTCGCCTCCTACGTGCTGCGGCAGAAGCTTGCCGGACGCAAGCGCTACCCGCTCGTCCTCATGCTCGAGCCGCTCTTCCGCTGCAACCTGGCCTGCGCCGGCTGCGGCAAGATCCAGTATCCCGCGCACATCCTGAAGAAGGACCTCACGCCGGAGCAGTGCTTCCAGGCGGTCGACGAGTGTGGCGCGCCCATCGTCTCCATCCCCGGTGGCGAACCGCTCATGCATCCCCAGATCGCCGAGATCGTGGAAGGCCTGGTCGCGCGCAAGAAATACATCTACCTGTGCACCAACGCGCTGCTGCTCAAGGAAAAACTTGACCAGTTCAAGCCCAGCAAGTATCTGACGTTCTCCGTCCACGTGGACGGCGAGCGCGAGCACCACGATTTCTCCGTCTGCCGCGAGGGTGGATTCGATATCGCCGTGGATGCGGTCAAAGAAGCGCTGCGCCGCGGCTTCCGCGTCACCACCAACACCACCTTGTTCGATGGCGCTGACCCGAACAGCGTCCGCGGATTCTTCGACGAGATGATGGAGGTCGGCGTGGAGAGCATGATGCTCTCGCCCGGATACTCCTACGATAAGGCGCCCGACCAGAAGCATTTCCTCGGCCGCGCCCGTACCCGCCGCCTCTTCCGCGCGATCTTGTCGAACCGCAAGAAGACGTGGCGCTTCAACCAGTCGCCCCTCTTCCTCGAATTCCTCATGGGCAAGCGCAACTACGCCTGCTCCGCGTGGGGCATGCCCACGTTCAACATCTTTGGCTGGCAGAAGCCCTGCTACCTATTGCAAGACGGCTACGCCGACTCCTTCGCCGAGCTGATGAACGACACCAAGTGGGATGAATACGGCACCGAGAGTGGCAATCCGAAGTGCGCGAACTGCATGGTGCACTGCGGCTACGAGACCTCTGCGGTGAACGACACCTTCGGCTCGCTGCGCGGTTTTGCCGCCACGGTGAAGGCCGTCTTCTCGACCGAATACAAGGACGACGCCGCGCTCACCATGCTCCACGAGCACGTTCGCCCGGTCCATGCCTATAACCCGCTCGTCCAGATCGAGGCGGATTCGTCTGCGGCACAGGAAACCACCGCGTAACGTAGCTTTTTGCGATTGTCATGCTGAACGGGGGTCGCCGCTGTGCTGTTTCTGATTTGTCATGCTGAGCGGAGGTCGCGGCTGTGCTGTTTTTGATTTGTCATGCTGAGCGGAGGTCGCCGCTGTTGGCGACCGGAGTCGAAGCACCCCATAGCGGCAAAGATCTTCCGTAAACCGATGTCCCAAAACTTAAAACCCGCGCACAACCCTGACGAGATGGAAGTCGTCGAAGGGACGAAGCACGAGCAGCTCGAGGGCTGGATCCCGCCGCTGGCCTCGCCCGCCGAGGTCCGCGACGCGCTCGAGAAGGCCTTCGACTTCCGCGGCGATGTCACCATCACGCTCAAGTCAGGCGAAAAGGTCGAGGGATACATCTTCGACCGCCGCACCGGCAGCTCGCTCACCGATTCCGTCGTCCGTGTCTTCCTCGCCGGCAAAGACGAGAAGCGCTCGATCACCTACGCCGATATCGCCGCGCTCGCCTTCACCGGCCGCGACACCGCCGCCGGCAAGAGCTATGAAGCCTGGGTACGCAAGTACTGGGAAAAGCGCCAGGCGGGCGAGAAGAACATCGGCATCGAGCCCGAAAAACTGGATTGAGTGTCATCCTTCGGTCGCTGCAGCGACCGAAGGATCTCACCGTCAATAATCTTCCATGAAAGCCTTCGTCACCGGTTCCACCGGCTTCGTCGGAAGCCACGTCGCGCGGCTGCTTGCCGAGCAGGGCGCCGAGCTGCGCCTGCTCGTCCGCAAGACCAGCCGCACCGACCTGATCGAGGGCTTCAAGGCCGACCGCGTGACCGGCGACCTTACCGACCCCGAGTCGCTGCAGCAGGGAATGGCGGGCTGCGACGCCGTCTTCCACGTCGCCGCCGACTATCGCCTCTGGATCCCCGACCCAGACGCGATGTACCGCGCCAACGTCGAAGGCACGCGCGCCATCATCCGTGCCGCGCAGGAGGCGGGCGTACGTCGCGTGGTTTATACCTCGAGTGTTGCCACCATGGGATTCACCACCACGGGCTTCACCGCGAGCGGCACACACTGCGACGAGGATTCGCCGGTGGGCGAGCCGGAGATGATCGGGCACTACAAGCGCTCGAAGTTCTTGGCCGAGCAGGTCGCGCTCGAAGCCGGGAAGTCCGGCGCGCCGGTCGTGGTGGTGAACCCGACCGCGCCCGTCGGCGAGCAGGACATCAAGCCCACGCCCACCGGACGCATCATCCTCGACTTCCTCAAGCGCAAGTTTCCTGCCTACGTCGATACCGGCCTGAACGTGGTCGACGTGCGCGAGGTCGCCCGCGGACACATCCTCGCCTTCGAGAAGGCCAAGCCGGGCGAGCGCTACATCCTCGGCGGCGAGAACGTGACGCTGAAACAGTTACTCGACAAGCTGGCGGCCATCTCCGGCGTGCCTTCACCGACGAAAAAAGTGCCGCACGGTGTGGCGCTCGGCTTCGCGTATCTCGACGAGTTCTTCACCGGCCGCGTATTGAAAAAAGAACCGCGCGCCACCGTGGATGCTGTCCGCATGGGCAAGAAGAAGATGTTTGCCTCGTCGGCCAAAGCAGAGCGCGAGCTGGGATGGCGCGTCGTCCCCATCGACGACGCGTTGCGCCGCGCCTGTGAATGGTTCATCGCCCACGGATACGTTGAAGGAGTCAAAGAGCTCGCGGCTGTGTCTTCTGAAGGGTGAGGCCGTTGCGGCGACCCTCGAATAAAAAGTCCGGAGCAACGGAGCAGGAATCTAAACTGCCGAGGGCCCTCCATGAGCCAGAAGCTCGCCATCGTCGCCGCACTGGAGCGCGAGGTTGCTCCCTTCCTCAAGGACCAAGCCTGGGATACCTCCGTTGTCCGCATGGGCGAGCGCAAGGTGTGCATCCACGAGCGCGAGGACGTTGTGATCACTTGCGGGGGCATCGGCGCCGCCGCCGCGCGCGCCGCCGCGGAGACGCTATACAAGCACGCCAGGGGAGAGCTTGCCGGCTACATCTCCGCCGGCTATGCGGGCGCGCTCACGCCCGAGCTCAGGGTGGGCGACGTGATGCAGCCCCGGCAGGTGGTCACGCCCGACGGCACGGATTGCGCCGCGCATGGAATGAAGGGGACGAAGGGAACCGGGGCAAGTGACGGCATCCTGGTCAGCGCACACAACGTGGCGGGCGCGGCTGCCAAGCGCGACCTCGCGATCCGCCACTCGGCCAAGGCGGTGGACATGGAAGCGCACGCGGTCGCCGATTTTGCCCGTGCGCGCCAGCTCCCTTGTGTGGTGATCAAGGTCATTTCCGACGAGCACGATTCTGACCTGCCGCCGGTCGAGCAGTTCATCGACGCCAACGGCCATTTCAAGTCCTCGAGCTTCGCGGTGCACATGATCGTCCGCCCCTGGCACTGGCGGAGAGTGATCCGGCTCGGGCGAGACACCTCCGTTGCCAGCCGTGCCCTTTGCGAGGCCTTGCGCGAAGCCATCGCGGCGCACGCGCGCGGTGAGCTTTACAGCAACCCGCTTTACAATGGGACGGCGGGCCCGGCCCGTTGATGAACGACCCGCTGAAGATGGCCACTTCCACCGAAAACCAGCGCAGCACCGCTCCCCGTGCGAACCCCGTTCCCGCTCGAGTTCCAGAGAAGATGACCGCGGCCGTCTATCGCGGTCCGGGAGACGTTCGCGTCGAGTCCGTCCCCGTTCCCAAGATCGGGCGCGGCGAGCTGCTCATCCGCGTCCACACCTGCGGCATCTGCGGCACCGATTTGAAGAAGATCTCCACCGGCTCGCACTCCGCGCCCCGCATCTTCGGACATGAGATCGCGGGCGTGGTCGCCGCCGTTGGCGCCGGGGTCACCAAGTTCAAGCCCGGCGACCGCGTGATGGCTTTCCATCACATCCCCTGCGGCCAGTGTTATTACTGCGAGCGCAAAGTCTTCGCGCAGTGTCCGGTATACAAGCAGGTGGGCTCCACCGCCGGCTTTGAGCCCAGCGGCGGAGGCTTCGCCGAGTACGTCCGCGTGCTTGATTGGATCGTGGAAAAGGGCGTGGTCTCGATTCCTGACGGCGTCCCGTTCGAGCAAGCGGCGTGGATCGAGCCGGTGAACACCTGCCTCAAGGGCATCGAGACGCTGCGGCTCACCCCCGGCGAGATTGTGTTCGCTATCGGACAAGGGCCCATCGGCATCTTGTTGGCAACATTGGCTAAACGCGCGGGAGCCCGCGTCATTACTTCCGATTTGTACCCGCAGCGGCTTACAATAAGTAAAGCATTCGGCCTGGAAGAAACCATTGAGGCGGGCCGCACCGACGCTGTGGCAGCTGTCCGCGCCCTTACCGAGGGACGCGGGGCCGATGCCACCATCGTCGCGGTTGCGGGTGACGCGCTGATCCAGACAGCAATGGACGCGACGCGCCCGGGCGGCCGGGTAATGCTGTTTGCCCAGACTGTCCGTGGGGAAGCAAAAATAGATCCGGCTTCGGTATGTGTCGACGAGAAGGCGCTGCTCGGTTCCTATAGCGCGTCCGTCGACCTGCAGGCAGAGTCGGTGCGCTTCGTGTTTTCTGGCGAGATGGACCTGACGAAGCTGATCAGCCATCGCTTTCCGCTGGCGCAGTCGGTGGCAGCGCTCGAGCTGGCCGCGCATCCACAGCCGGACTCGATGAAGGTGATCATCCAGCCCGGGTTGAGCTGGTGAAGTCTAGGTTGGTGAAGATCGGTGTATCAGCACACGCCTTTAGGCGTGTGAATAGAAAAAGAATATGAGCAGCCGAACCATGACCGCCGCCGTCCTCTACGGCAAAGAGGACGTGAAGATCGAGAAGGTGCCGATCCCCCGCGTGGAGGAGGGCGAGGTCCTGATCAAGGTCCAGGTCGCCCTCACTTGCGGCACGGACCTCAAGGTTTATCAGCGCGGCTATCACGCGAAGATGATCGTGCCGCCGGCGCTTTTCGGCCACGAGCTTGCCGGCAGCATCGAAGAGGTCGGCGCGGGCGTGGGTGGATTCCGCAAGGGACAGCGCGTGGTCGCGCTCAACTCCGCCCCCTGCGGCCGCTGCTTCTATTGCTCGAAGCACCAGGAAAACCTCTGCGAGGACCTGATGTTCATCAACGGCGCCTACGCCGAATACATCAAGATCCCGGCGCGCATCGTCGCCAAGAACATGATCGAGATCCCGGAGGGTGTGAGCTACGAAGCCGCCGCCATGACCGAGCCGCTGGCGTGCGTCATCCGCGGCCTGCACCAGACCAACGTGCAGATCGGCGATACCGTGGTCGTCATCGGCGCCGGACCCATCGGCCTGATGATGCTGCAAGCCGCCAAGCTCGCCGGCACCAACGTGATCGCCGTCGTCAAGCGCGATGGCCAGGCCAGTGCAGCAAAGAAGTTTGGCGCCGATGAAGTCGTCCAGATCACCAAGGTCGAGGATCCCATCGCCGCCGTGCGCGCGCTCACCTCGCTGGGCCGCGGCGCGGACATCGTGATCGAGGCGGTGGGACGTCCCCAGGCCTGGGAGTGGGCGGTCGAGATGGTGCGCAAGGGCGGTACCGTCAACTTCTTCGGCGGTTGCGCCAGCGGAACCAAAGTGCCGCTCGATACCAACCGCCTGCACTACTCCGAGATCACGCTCAAGGCGAGCTTCCACCACACGCCGGAGAACGTCCGCAAGGCCTTCGCCTTGATCGCGGAAAAGAAGATCAAGCCCACGGACTACATCACCGGCGAGGCGCCGCTCTCGCGCCTGCAACAGGTGCTGCGCCACATGCTCGATCGCGGCTCCGAGATCAAGACTGCCATCATCCCGGGACACTGAGTCCTCGTCCTCCGATGGTCATTCCGAGGAGCCCGCCGCGGCGGGCG
>JALYLW010000086.1 GCA_030774055.1 Acidobacteriota bacterium | reverse complement strand
CATTCTGCTCACACCGCCTGAACCGGTCACCGATGGATTGGACTAACATGAGCCCCAGGGGCGCGGAAATAATGGGCGCAGAAATAACGAGCGCAGAAGGCGCTGCCGGCTTCGCCGGCCTGCCCGCCGACTACGCTATTCCCCAGCGTGCGCCTTCGCTCGATGAGGCGCAGCGCTACTGCGAACGCCTGGCGCGCCGCCACTACGAGAATTTCTCCGTCGCTACCTGGTTCCTGCCGCAAAGACTGAAGCAGCACTTCTTCAACCTGTACGCGTACTGCCGCATCTCCGACGATCTTGGCGACGAGGTTGCCGACAAGCGCGAGGCCCTGCGTCTGCTTGACGAATGGGAGAATGAACTCAACGCCACCTATCTCAGCCTGGCGGAGGACGTGTCGCCCGACGTGCGTGGCGACGTGGACAAACTTGAGCCCGCGGTGACTCGCCGGAATCCCATCACGCCGCGGCATCCCGTGTTTGTCGCGCTGCGCGAGACCATTCGCCAGCTCGATATCCCGCAGCAGCCCTTCGCCGACCTGCTTGTCGCCTTCCGCAGCGACCAGTCCACCTCGCGCTACCAGACGTTCGACGATGTGCTTGGCTACTGCCGCTATTCCGCGAACCCCGTCGGACGTCTCGTACTCTACCTTTGCGGCTATCGCGACGCTGAACGCCAGCAGCTTTCCGATTACACCTGCACCGCGCTCCAGCTCGCGAACTTCTGGCAAGACGTTGCTCGCGACTGGGATAAAGGACGCATCTATCTGCCGCTCGAAGACCTGCGGCGCTTCAACGTGACCGAAGACGACATCGCCCAGCGCCGGGCCACGCCCGAGTTCCTCGCGCTGATGAAGTTCGAAGTGGCGCGCGCGCGCGAGTGGTTCGAGCGCGGCCTGCCGCTCGCCGGCAAAGTCTCGCCAGACCTCGCCACCGACATCGAGCTCTTCAGCCGCGGCGGCCAGGCCATCCTCTCCGCCATCGAGCGCCAGGGATACGACGTGCTGAAGCAGCGTCCCGTCATCTCCAAGCCGCGCAAGCTTGCCCTCGTGCTGCGCGCCGGCGCCCGGAAGCTGTTCGCGTGAGCGTAGAGAAACAGCTCGACCACGCCTACGCCATCTGTCGCGGCGTCACGCGCTCTTCCGCCAAGAATTTCTTCTACGCCTTCCTGGTGATGCCCAAGGAAAAGCGCAACGCGCTCTGCGCCGTCTACGCCTTCATGCGCCACGCCGACGATCTTTCCGACGACGTGACCATGCCGGTCGAACAGCGCGCGCAGAAACTCGCGGCCTGGAGTCAACAGTTCCATCAAGCCATGCAGGGGCAGCCGACCGACGATCCCGTGCTCTTCGCCCTCGCCGACGCGCAACAGCGCTTCCACATCCCGGTGCAGCTCTTCGACCAGTTGGTCGAGGGAACCATGATGGACTTGCAGCAGGCGGTCCCCGGCGTGCCCCTGACTTTTAGGACCTTTGACGACCTGTCGCGCTACTGCTACCACGTGGCGTCGGTCGTCGGACTCATCAGCATCCGCATCTTCGGTTACAAAGATCCTGCCGCCGAGCCGCTCGCCGAGCGCACCGGCATCGCCTTCCAGTTGACCAACATCATCCGCGATGTCCGCGAAGATGCGCTCATGGGCCGCGTTTACCTGCCGCAGGACGACCTTGCCCGCTTCGGACGCTCTACCGCCGAACTCGCACCAGCAATGCTTGGAAACGGCTTCCAGGCCGCGGTTTGGGCGGACGTCCTGCGCTTCGAGGCCGACCGCGCCCGCGAGTTCTACCGCGCCGCCGACGAGCTCATTCCCCTCATCAACGAAGACTGCCAGCCCGCTCTTTGGACGCTGGTCACCATCTATAGCCGCCTGCTCGACAAGATCGCGCTCAAGCAATACGACGTCTTTCGCGAGCGCGTGCGCCTCACGGTCCCGGAGAAATTGAAGATCCTCGGCATGGGATTCGTGCGCCAGCTCGCATGACGCCATCCACTATGCCAACAGTCACCGTCGTCGGTGGCGGTCTCGCCGGACTCTCCGCTGCCTGCGCGCTGGCCGATTCCGGATTCAAAGTCACATTGCTGGAGCGCCGTCCGTATCTCGGCGGCAGAGCTTCCTCCTACGAGCACCCCGGAACGAATGAAACAGTCGACAACTGCCAGCACGTCCTCCTCGGCTGCTGCACCAACCTCATCGACTTCTACCGCCGCCTGAAGGTCGAAGATCGGATCCGCTGGTACGACCAGCTCACCTTCATCGAGCCCGGCGGCCGCCAGTCGAAGATCTGGCCCTCCGGGTGGCCGGAGCCATTCCACAACGCACCCTCGTTCTTGATGGCGCATTCGCTTTCACTGTTAGACAAGCTCGCCATCGCGCGCGTGATGGCTCTCCTCGTGCCCGGCTTGCCGCAGGAGACCGATGAGACGTTCCTGGCGTGGTTGCGCCGCCATGGACAGACCGAGCGCGCCATCGAGCGCTTCTGGAAAGTCGTCTTGGTCAGCGCGCTCAACGAAGACCTCGACCGCATGAGCATCCATTACGCTGCGCAGGTCTTCCGTGAGTCGTTCCTCAAGTCGTGGCAGGCGGGACGCATGGGTGTCCCCTCCGTCCCGCTCAGCGAACTCTATGGCGTGGCCGCGGACTACATCCGCGAGCGCGGCGGGGAGGTGCGCCTGCGCGCGCGCGTGGAGGGATTCACTACGTCGGGGGAGCGTGCTTGCGTCCGTCTCGCCGTCCCTCCGAATCCCGAAGGGACCAGTGACAGTGCGAGTCCCGTAGGGACGACTGAGATCGTCTCCGACTACCTCATCCTTGCCGTCCCTTTCGAAGTGCTCGCTAAGATCTTGCCCGCCGAGCCACCCGCTGAGCCGCTGCACGCCGCGTTGCGCAAGCTCGAGCATTCGCCTATCACCGGCATCCACTTCTGGTTCGATCGCCAGGTCACCGGCCTTGACCACGCTGTGCTGCTCGACCGCACCATCCAGTGGATGTTCAACAAGTCGAATCTGCTCGCGCCGCGAGAAACGGGAAACGAGAAACGAGAAACCGGTTCTTACCTCGAACTCGTCGTCAGCTCCTCGAAAGACCTGGTGGAGAAGTCGAAGCCGGAGATCCTTGAGCTCGCCCTGCGCGAGCTGGCCGAATTCTTTCCCGCCGTCAAGGACGCCAAGGTGATGAAGCAGACGGTGATCAAGGAGATCCACGCGACCTACTCCGCCAAGCCGCGCTCGGACGATTACCGCCCGCCGCAGCGCACTGGATGGCCGCGTGTCTTCCTCGCCGGCGACTGGACGGCCACCGGATGGCCCGCCACCATGGAAGGCGCCGTGCGCTCTGGCTATCGCGCCGCGGAAGAGCTAGCCCGCGCCGCCGCCAGTACGGAGAAGAGCCCGCAGAAATATCTCGTCCCCGACCTGCCTTCCAAGGGCTTCATGCGTTGGTTCAAGGGTTGACTGGAAGAGGCTGACGCTGAGCCGCTGGCGTTATGCGGCTGGTTTACGCGGCTAAGAGCGCCACGCCACCGCACACGCAGAGCGCTGCTGCCCAGCGCCGCGCGTCTACGCGTTCGTGCAGGAAGAACTTCGCGGCGATCGCGTTGGTCACGAACGAGAGTGACGCCGCCGCCGGCGCGACCAGGCTCACGTCCGCCCACGACAGCGCAAACAACAGCGAGAAGAACGCCATCGCCATCGCGGTCACGCCGAGCACGAACCATTTGTTCGTGGTCACGCGCTTCACGCAGGCGAAGAAGCCTTGCTTCTCCCACAGTTCGCCCAGGTCGCCGACCTGCTTCATCGCCTTGGCGGTGAGCACGTCGCCCGCGGTCGAGGTCACCACGATCACGCCGATGGCCGACCAGGTGGTCACCACAGACGATGTGAGCTGCAAACTCGAAGGCGCACTCATGGGCCCACCTCGGAACGTCTTACCTCGGGATCACGATGCGCCGCTTCTTCATGCACCACCACAGCCGTCTCCGGCAGCGGCGTCAACGCCGGCCCGCGCGTCACGAAGCCCACGCCGGCGGTGACCAGCAAGATCCCCAGCCAGCGCGTGACGGTCACGTGCTCGTGCAGGAACCATTGCGAGAGCAGCGCGAGCAGCACGTAGTCGAGCGCGGCGGCGGGCAGCACGAAGGTGAGGTCCGCCCAGGTCAGCGCGGTCAGGTAGCAGGCAAAGAAGATGAGCAGGAAGAAGATGCCGCCGGCGATCCACGGCGTGAACACGGCGGCAAACAGTTGCGGCAGGTCATGGAGCGCGACCGGCGGCATGGCACGCATCCCGCGCGAGAGCAACACATCGCCCACGGCGCCGGAGACGATGATGCCCGCCAAGACGAGATACTTCTTCAGGTCCATCTTCTATCTGGTATCTGGTATGCGATCGAGGGGACGGAGCTTTTTAGGCTTCGGCGGCCGCGGCCTTCTGTGCGGCTTCGTCGGTCTGCGTCTTCGAGAGCTTCATGCGCGCGGCGCGCAGCTTGAGGAACGCCTTAGCTTCCTTGTACAGGCGCTTGCGCTCCACGTTGTTGAACACCGCCTTGCGCACGATGCGGAAGACCGCCCTCGGACGGAAGTAGTATTCGTCGTAGAACTTGTTGACCATCTCCATCACGTACTCGCGCGGCAGGCCGGGATACTGCAGCATCACGAGCTGGTGGCCGCCTTCATCCACCATGTTCGCGCCCTTCACGATGAAGTCGTTCTTGTCGGCCCAATCGTAAAGTTCGGTGCCGGGATACGCGTGCGCGATCGATACCTGGATGGTCTCCGCGTCGATCTCCTTGGCGAAGTCGATGGTCTTGCGGATGGTCTCTTTGGTTTCGCCCGGCAATCCGAGGATGAAGTCGCCGTGGACCACGAGTCCCAGCTTCTTGCAGTCTTTGGAGAATGCCAGCGCGCGCTCCACCGTCGCGCCCTTCTTGATGTTCTTCAGGATCTGCTGGTCGCCCGATTCGTATCCCACGATGAGCAGGCGGCAGCCCGCTTCCTTCATCGCCTTGAGCGTCTCGTAGTCGGTGGTCACGCGCGAGGTGCAGCTCCAGGTGAGCCCCTTGATCTTCTTCAGCTCGGCGCAGAGCTTGATGGTGCGGGCTTTCTGAAGATTGAAGGTATCGTCGTCGAAGAAGAATTCGCGCACGTCGGGCCAGAGCTGTTTCGCTTTGGCCATCTCCGCGGCAACGTCTTCTACCGAGCGCTGGCGCCAGGGATGGCCACTCAGCGTCTGCGGCCACAAGCAGAAGGTGCACTGCGCCGGGCAGCCGCGCGTGGAGTATAGCGAGACGAACGGATAGAGCAGGAACGGCACGTTGTACTTGGTGACGTCGAGATCGCGCTTGTAGATGTCCGTCACGTGCGGCAGCGCGTCCAGGTCCTCGACCGACGGGCGGTCGGCGGTGTGCACGATCTTGCCATTCGCGTCGCGGTAGCTGATGCCGAGGATCTCGTTCAGCGGCTTGCCCTGGGCGAACTCCACCACCGCGTAGTCGAACTCGCGGCGCACCACGAAGTCGATCACCGGACACTCATTCAACGCCCGGTTGGGCTCCGTCGTTACCGGCGGCCCCACGAAAGCGATCTTCAGCTTCGGATTCGCGGCCTTCATCGCCGTGGCCAGGGCGTGGTCGCCCTTCCAGCCCGGGGTCGAGGTGAAGAGCACGAGGAAGTCGTACTGCTTGCCGATCTCGATGGTCTCGGCCCCCGAGACGTGGTGCGGCGGCGCGTCCAATAGCCGCGACCCCTCCAGCAACCCTGCCGGATAGGCGAGCCACACCGGGTACCAGTAGCTTTCGATCTCACGGGTAGCAGGCCAGCGCGAGCTGGCGCCCCCATCAAAGTTCTCAAAAGAAGGCGGATTCAGGAAGAGCGTTCTCAAAACATTCATGATTAGGTAAGTGCTTATCTTAACAGGCTTTGACGGGGTTACAAAGTGGGTTACAAAGCCCTGCTATTTAGACGCCTCCAAGCGCAAAGAGGTTCGGGAAAAGAGGCGTTATCGCCGTCCTTCGCGCTTCTGCGCCACCACCAGCCCCCGCGGCGTCGCCAAAAAGACGACCGAGATCAGCCCCTCCGCCTGCAACCGCATGGCTTGCTCGCGCACGACCTTATAGTGCGAGCTCGCGTCGTGCAGCACGATGAGTCCGTTAGGGTTCATCTGCGGCAGGAAGTGGCGCACCTCCTGCTCGCGGATGTCGAGGTCGGAATCAGAGAATAAAAGATCGATCCTGCCCTCTACCTTGGTCTCGAGCGACGACGCATTGCGCATCTCGATCCACTTTGCGACGCCAGACCGCTGCACCCGCTCTTTGGCCTTCGCGAACACCTTGGGATCGAACTCGATGGTGATGAGCCTGCCAAATCCGTTCTCCGCCACGCCTTCCGCCAGCCTGATGGTGGAGAGCGCGGTGAACGTCCCGGTCTCGACGATCAGCTCGGGCTTGGCCGTCGTCACCAAGCGCTTCAGGAACTCCAGCACCTCCACCTCGGCGGACATGCTGTCGTACATCCGCCAACGCTCGGGGTGGGGACACTCCGCCGTCGGCGGCGTGTACTCCGGCTGCGTCGCTTCGCCGAATAATGCCACGTGCTCGAGGATGCGATGCTCTTCGCGCCCGCGCAGGAAGCGCGGCAGCACACTGGCCAGCAGCAGCGCGCCCGCCAGCATCGAGGCCAGCGAGGTGATCTGCGCGGTGTCGAGCGCGTGCGGATACCCCCACGGCAGCCGTATCCCGAAGATGCCGTTGTACCAGTCCACGAAACCCTGTCCGAAGGTCTCGCCGAAGGCGAAGCTCTTGCCCTCGATGTAGCGGATGAACTCGATGAAGAAGCGCGCCACGCCCGTCAGGATGAGGAACTCGCCGAAGACCGTCCCCGCCGGCCGCTGCAGTTGCGCTGCTTTCTTGCCCTCGTTCCGCAGGAACCAGAAGATCAGTAGCGCGAGAATCAGCTCGTAGATCGGGGTGGGATGCACGCAGTCATTCGTGGGCACCAGTCCGTTGGGGAAGCGCATGCACCAGGGCAGCGCCGTCGGCGTGCCGTAATCGCCGTCACCAGAGATCAGACAGCCGATGCGTCCGATGCCGTAGCCGATCGCGGTGGCGGGCGCGCACGCATCCAGCAGCACCAGGAGCGGGATACGATACCGCCGCGCCCACCAGATCAGCGTGAGGAAGCACAGGATCAGCGAGCCGTGCCAGGTGAAGCCGGTACGGCTGAACAGCACCTCGACGGGGTGCGCGAACAGCTCATGCGGCGCCTCCAAGGCGGAGTAGAGCTTCGCGCCCAGCACGCCCATGATGCCCAGCAGCAGCGTAAGGTTCGCGGGATCACTGGGCAGGCGGCGCCGGCGGAACTCGGCGCGCAGCACGTAGTAGCTGACCACCAGCCCGAGCCACACCATCAGGCCAAACGTGCCCAGCTGTAG